>DASPZC010000462.1:0-8928 GCA_035636455.1 Xanthobacteraceae bacterium | reverse complement strand
GAACACGAGCCGCTGCATCGCACCGGTCTGCGCGATCACCCCGGGCCGCGCGATGGTGGTCGCCACGTAGCCAGCCCCGCCCACGATGGCGGCGTCGCCGACGATCGGGCGCAGCATGTCGTCTTTCTGCACGCCGTTCTGGAACGAGATGAGTCCGGTATCGGGGCCGATCGCCGGCAGGATCGCGCGCGCGGCCGTCTCGGTGTCCCACAGCTTGACGCCGAACATGACCATGTCGACGCGCCCGATCGTGCCGGGATCGTCGGTCGCGTTGACGCGCGCGAGATGCAGCGGCTCGTGCGCGCTCTCGATGGTCAGGCCCTTCTCGCGCATGGCGGCCAGATGCGCGCCGCGGGCGATGAACGCGACATCGGCGCCGCCCTTGGCGAGCCGTGCGCCGAAATAGCCGCCGAGGCCGCCCGACCCCATCACTGCAATGCGCAACGGCGGCTCCCTCCCCTGGCGCCCGCAATGCAGGCGCATTCCGGACCGCATGCTTAATGCATGGCGCGCGGCCGGGACAGGGGGCTCGATACCGCCCGCGGCCCTTCCACCGTGTCTCCGCTGCGGCCTAGAATGGCCCGGGCGTCACGCCGGCGTCACCGCCTGCTGCCAGTGGGATCAAGCCGACGCCGCACCGGGGGAAACAATGTCAAGGGAGAGTTCCATGTCGATTCGTCGCCTCGCAGCGGCGGCCGCCGCCGCGGCCGTGCTCGCCGGCGCAACGCCGGCCGGCGCCGTCACCGAGATCCAGTGGTGGCACGCCATGACGGGGGCGAACAACGAGGTGATCGTCAAGCTCGCCAACGAGTTCAGCGCGGCGCAGCCGGACTACAAGGTCGTCCCGACCTACAAGGGCGGTTATCCGGACACGATGAACGCCGGCATTGCCGCGTTCCGCGCCGGCAACGCCCCGCACGTCATCCAGGTGTTCGAGGTCGGCACCGCCACCATGATGGCGGCGACGGGCGCGGTGAAGCCGGTGCACGTGCTGATGAAGGAGGCGGGCGAGCCATTCGACCCGCAGGCCTATCTGCCGGCGATCACCGGCTATTACTCCACGTCGAAAGGCGAGATGCTGTCGTTTCCGTTCAATTCGTCGTCGACGGTGATGTGGATCAACAAGGATGCGTTCCGCAAGGCGGGCCTCGATCCGGACGCGCCGCCAAAGACCTGGCCGGACGTGTTCGCGGCGGCGAAAAAGCTCAAAGCGGCCGGCTACGCCAATTGCGGCTTCTCCAATGCCTGGGTCACCTGGGTCAACGTCGAGCAGCTCTCCGCCTGGCACAACGTGCCGCTCTCCACGAAGGCCAACGGGCTCGACGGGTTCGACACCGTGCTCAACTTCAACGGGCCGCTGCACGTGCGCCACCTGGAGCAGCTGATCGAGCTGCAGAAGGACAAGACCTACGACTATTCCGGCCGCACCAATACCGGGGAAGGCCGCTTCACCTCCGGCGAATGCCCGATCTTCCTCACCTCCTCGGCCTTCTTCGGCAATGTGCGGGCGAACGCGAAATTCGACTTCGGCAATGCGCCGATGCCCTACTACGCGGACGTCAAGGGCGCACCGCAGAACTCGATCATCGGCGGCGCCTCGCTGTGGGTGATGGGCGGCAAGAAGCCGGACGAGTACAAGGGCGTGGCGAAACTCCTGTCGTTCCTGTCGGACACCGATCGCCAGGTCTCGATCCACAAGGCGTCGGGCTACCTGCCGATCACCAAGGCGGCCTACGCCAAGACCAAGGAGTCCGGCTACTACAAGGACGCGCCCTATCTGGAGACGCCGCTGCTCGAGCTGACCAACAAGGACCCGACGGAGAACTCGCGCGGCCTGCGGCTCGGCAACATGGTGCAGCTGCGCGACATGTGGGCGGAGGAGTTCGAGGGGGCGCTCGCCGGCAAGAAATCCGCCAAGGAGGCGCTCGACGCCGCGGTCGCGCGCGGCAACCAGATGCTGCGCCAGTTCGAGCGCTCGGTCTCGCGTTAGGGATATTTGACGGGCGGACCGGCGCACGGCGGGTCCGTTCCGGCGGCGCCCCATGGAAAAACGATCCGTCTTCAATCACCGCCTGCTGCCGTACCTGCTGCTGGCGCCGCAGGTGGCGATCACGCTGGTGTTCTTCTATTGGCCGGCGAGCCAGGCGGTGTGGCAGTCGTTCCTGCTGCAGGATGCGTTCGGCCTGTCCACCACCTTCGTGTGGCTCGAGAACTATCGCGACCTGTTCGCCCAGCCCGACTATTATCACACGGTCGCGACCACGCTCATCTTCGCGGCCGCGGTCTCGGTGCTCTCGCTCTCGTTCGCGCTGCTGCTCGCCGTCCAGGCGGACAAGCCGCTGCGCGCGGGCGGGCTCTACCGCACGCTCCTGATCTGGCCCTATGCGGTGGCGCCGGCCGTCGCCGGCGTGCTGTGGGTCTTCATGTTTCACCCCTCGCTCGGCGTGCTGGCGCGCGGGCTGCGCGGCTTCGGGATCGATTGGAACCCGCTGCTCAACGGCGACCACGCCCTGATCCTGGTGGTGCTCGCCGCCACGTGGAAGCAGATCTCGTATAACTTCCTGTTCTTTCTCGCCGGCCTGCAGGCGATCCCGCGCAGCGTCATCGAGGCGGCGGCGATCGACGGCGCGCGGCCGCTGCGCCGGTTCTGGACCATCGTGTTCCCGCTGCTCTCGCCGACCACGTTCTTCCTGGTCGTCGTCAACATCGTCTACGCGTTCTTCGACACGTTCGGCATCATCGATGCGATGACCGGCGGCGGGCCCGCCAAGGCGACCGAGACCCTCGTCTACAAGGTCTATGCGGACGGACGGCTCGGCGGCGATCTCGGCGGCTCGGCGGCGCAATCGGTCATTCTCATGATCATGGTGATCGCGCTGACCGCGATCCAGTTCCGCTACATCGAGCGCAAGGTGACCTACTGATGGTCGAGCGGCACCGCTTCGGCAACATCCTGCCGCATCTCATCCTGTGGGTCGGGATCGCGATCGTGGCGTTCCCGGTCTATCTCGCCTTCATCGGCTCGACCCACGAGCCGACCATCATCGCCAACGGCCAGATGCCGCTGACGCCGGGGACCCAGGTCCTCGACAACTACTACCGGACCATCTTCGTGGGCACGAGCGGCACCACGCGCGAGCCGGTCGCCACCATGCTGTTCAACAGCCTGGTGATGGCGCTCGCGATCGCGTGCGGCAAGATCGCGATCTCGATCCTGTCGGCCTATGCGATCGTCTATTTCCGCTTCCCGCTGCGGATGACGGCGTTCTGGGTCATCTTCGTGACCTTGATGCTCCCGGTCGAGGTGCGCATCTACCCGACCTACAAGGTCGCGGCCGATCTCAACCTGCTCGACACCTATGCGGGGCTGGCCGTGCCGCTGATCGCCTCGGCGACCGCGACCCTGCTGTTCCGCCAGTTCTTCATGACGGTTCCGGACGAGCTGGTCGAGGCCTCGCGGGTCGACGGCGCCGGGCCGTTCCGGTTCTTCAAGGACACGCTGCTGCCGCTCTCGCGCACCAACATGGCGGCGCTGTTCGTGATCCTGTTCATCTACGGCTGGAACCAGTACCTGTGGCCGCTCCTGATCACGACGCGCGACGACATGCAGACGATCGTGATCGGCATCAAGAAGATGATCGTCACCGCGGACGCGCTCACCGAATGGCAGCTGGTGATGGCGACCGCGATGCTCGCCATGCTGCCGCCGGTGGCGGTGGTCGTGCTGATGCAGCGGCTGTTCGTCAAGGGCCTGGTCGAGACGGAGAAGTGACGTGGTCGACGTCGCGCTGCGCAACGTGAGCAAGGTCTATGCGGGCGGCGTCACGGCCGTGCGCGACATCAGCTTCATCATTCCGGACGGCGGCTTCTGCGTGCTGGTCGGCCCGTCGGGCTGCGGCAAGTCCACCCTGCTGCGCATGGTGGCCGGGCTCGAGACCATCACGGCCGGCGAGGTGCTGCTGGGCGGCGAGGTGGTGAACGCGCGCGAACCGGCCGAGCGCGACATCGCCATGGTGTTCCAGAATTACGCGCTCTACCCGCACATGAGCGTCTACGACAACATGGCGTACGGGCTGCGCAACCGCAAAATGCCCAAGCCGGAGATCGACAAGCGGGTGCGCGAGACCGCCCGCATGCTGGAGATCGCCGACTTCCTCAAACGCAAGCCGCGCGAGCTGTCCGGCGGCCAGCGCCAGCGCGTCGCCATGGGGCGCGCGATCGTGCGCCAGCCCAAGGCGTTCCTGTTCGACGAGCCGCTGTCGAACCTCGACGCCAAGCTGCGCGTATCGATGCGGGTCGAGATCCGCAAGCTGCAGCGCGCCTTCGCCACCACCTCGATCTACGTGACGCACGACCAGCTCGAGGCGATGACGCTCGCCGATCTGCTGGTGGTGATGAACGCGGGCCGGGTCGAGCAGATCGGGCCGCCGCTCGAAGTGTACGAGCGCCCGGCAACGACCTTCGTGGCGGCCTTCATCGGGGCGCCGCCGATGAACCTGCTGCGGGTCAGCGCCGCCGAGGCGGCCACGCTGGCGCCCGGCCTGACGGTACCCCAGGAGGGAGGCGTCATCGGGGTGCGGCCGGACGAGCTGAGGCTGGCGAGCACGCAAGACGGGCCGCCCGGGGGTCTGGCGCTCGACCTGACGGTGACGGCGGTCGAGCGGGTGGGCCCGGAATGCTTCGTGTATGGGGCGCCGGGCGCCGGCCGTGGCGACGTCATCGTGCGGGTGCCGGGGACCGCGGCGCCGGCGCTGGGCGAACACGTGCGGGCGCTGGCCGGCCGCGACCGGCTGCACCTGTTCTCGCTCGAGGGCTGGCGCCTGCCCTAGACTCTGGTTTGAGCATGATCTTTTCGGAAAACCGGTACCCAGTTTTCCGGATCATGCTCCGAGGACCGGATTTCCGCTTATTCTTGAACCCTTAACCCCGTCCCCCCATATTTGGGCGACCGGGGCGCCGCATGGGCCCCGGCAAAGTCGCTCACGAGGGACTTTGTAACCATGTCCAGAGTTCCGTCGCTTTCCAGTCCGTTCCTGCTCGGATTCGACGAGATCGAGCGAGCGCTCGACCGCGTCGCCAAGGCGGCCGACGGCTATCCTCCCTACAACATCGAGCGCCTCGCCCGCGACGGCGAGCACCCCGAGCGCCTGCGCATCACGCTCGCGGTGGCCGGCTTCACCGGCGACCAGCTCGAGGTGAGCGTGGAGGAGAACCAGCTGATCATCCGCGGACGCCAGCAGGACGACAAGGCCCGGCAATACCTGCATCGCGGCATCGCCGCGCGGCAGTTCCAACGCACCTTCGTGCTCGCAGACGGCATGGATGTGCTGGGCGCCGACCTGAAGCATGGGCTGCTGTCGATCGACCTCGCCCGCCCGGAGCCGGAGCGGGTCGTGCGCTCGATCGCCATCAAGCGGCACGAGTGACGGATGAACCGGACTCGACCAGAAAGGAGTCGAGGGCCATGACCAACGAACACCTTCCACCGATCTCACCCGAAGCGCTCGCCGTGCTCGGCGGCGGCAAGATCGCCTACGTCAAGGCGATCCGCTCCGAGGACGTGAAGCGGCTGTTTCCCGAGGCGCCGCAGATTGCGCCCGGCACCCAGCTGTTCGCGCTGCACGCGGCCGACGGCACGCCGATCATGGTCACCGACAGCCGCGAGTCGGCGGTCGCCAACGCCTGGAGCCACGAGCTCGAAACGCTGAGCGTGCACTGACGCCAAGCCCTAGGCGGTTCGATCATACCGCCCGGACGCGCACAAAAACCTGCAACGCGTTGAACCGGCCCGCCGCCTCATCCGACGAATCGTCGAGGAGCGAGGCCATGCGCGAGCCCGTATTGTCACGTCAGCTGTCGAGCGAGGCCTTTGCCATGCTGGGCGGCAGCAGGGTCGCCTATGTCAAGGCGATCCGGTCCGAGGACGTGCCGCGCATCTATCCGCAGGCGCCGCACCTCGAACCCGGGCTCGCGCTGTTTGCGCTGCACGCCGCCGACGGCACCCCGATCCTGATCACCAACAGCCGCGAGGCGGCCATCGCCGGCGCGGCGAGCCAGGACCTCGACGCCGTCAGCGTCCACTGAAACGACTGGCAGAGCGGGACGTTCACGCCGCCGCGGACGGGTGCAGGGTCAATACCGCAAACAGCGCCTCGGCATCGCGCGATTCGCGCAGCTTGCGGGCGATGTCGGGATCGCGCAGCAATCGCGCCACGCGGGCGAGCGCCTTGAGGTGATCGGCGCCGGCACCTTCCGGCGCCAACAGCAGGAAAATCAGGTCCACCGGCTGGCCGTCGAGCGCCTCGAAATCGACCGGCCGGTCGAGCCGCGCGAACAGGCCGAACAGCCGCTCGAGCTTGCCGAGCTTGCCGTGCGGGATGGCGATGCCGTTGCCGACGCCGGTCGAGCCGAGCTTTTCCCGCTGCAGCAGCGTCTCGAAGATGACGCGCTCGTTCTGGCCGGTCAGCTTCGCGGCCTTGGCGGACAATTCCTGCAGCACCTGCTTCTTGCTGGTGACCTTCAACGCCGGAATGACCGCGGTCGGCGCGACCAGATCGATGAGCGGCATGAACAAGGTCCGGCGATAGGGGAGGCTTGCGGCGGCGTCCGGCGCAAAGGCGGCGGACCATAGGGACCGACCGCTGTGGCGTCAATGGCCGTCGCCGGACTTCATTGCGGGCGGATCGATCCAGCCGATATGGCCATCGGCGCGCCGGTAGACAAGGTTGACGCGCCCGTGTCCGGCGTGCCGGAACACCACCACCGCGGCGCCGGTCATGTCGAGTTCCATCACCGCCTCGCTCACGGAGAGGCGTTTGAGCGCCGTGGTCGATTCGGCAATGATGACCGGATTGAACTCGCCCGCCTCTTCCTCGTCGTCCTGCTCGGGCGCGGCGATGACGTAGCTCGGCGCGGCCACCTCGGGGGCGCCGTCCCTCCGCACCGCCTGGCGGTCCTTGAGCCGGCGCTTGTAGCGCCGCAGCCGCTTCTCGATGCGGATGGCCGCCTGATCGGCGCTCGCATAGGCGTCCGCCGCCAGCGCCTCGGCCTGCAGGGTCACGCCGGAATCGAGATGCACCGCGCATTCGGTGCGGAAGCCGAAGCCCTCCTTGCCGACCGTCGCGTGTCCCGAATAGCCGCCGTCGAAATACTTGCCCAGCGCCTCGGCGATGCGCGCGCCGATGCGCTGGCGCAGCGCCTCACCCACGTCGATGTTCTTGCCCGAGACACGAAACGGCATGCGGCCCTCGCGTTCACCGTCCCCGGTCGTATTGCCTCTTTCCCATTAGATGGAACCGGCGCGGGCCCCGTGCAACGGCGCGGCAGCCCGCCGGGCGTCAGCCGGCAGCCCCCATGGCCGCATGTTTGTCGCGCCGCCGCTGCACCGAGGAAGGAATGCGCATGGCCTCGCGATATTTCGCGACCGTCCGGCGCGCGATGTCGATCCCGGCCTCGCGCAGTTTCTCAACAATGGTATCGTCGGACAGCACGTCCTGCGGCGTTTCGGTCTCGATCAATTGGCGGATGCGGTGACGCACCGCTTCGGCGGAGTGCGCCTCGCCGCCGTCGGCGGCCGCGATCGCCGAGGTGAAGAAATATTTCAGCTCGAAGATGCCCCGGCTGGTGGCCATGTATTTGTTGGCGGTCACGCGCGACACCGTCGACTCGTGCATGCCGATGGCGTCGGCCACGGTCTTGAGATTGAGCGGCCGCAGATGGCGAACGCCGTGGGCGAAGAAGGCGTCCTGCTGGCGCACGATCTCGGTCGAGACCTTGAGAATGGTGCGGGCGCGCTGATCGAGGGCGCGGATCAGCCACGTCGCCGTCTGCAGGCAATCGGCGAGATACGCTTTCTCGGTAGCGGCGCGCGCGGTCTTGGAGACTTCCGCGTAGTAGGTCTGGTTCACCAGGATTTTCGGCAGCGTGTCGGAATTGAGCTCGACCAGCCAGCCGCCGTCCGGGCCGGCGCGCACGAACACGTCGGGCACGATCGGCTGCACGAGGGTCGAACCGAAGGCGAGGCCGGGCTTGGGATTGAGGCGCCGGATTTCGGCGATCATCTCGGCGAGATCCTCCTCGTCGACGCCACACAGCTTGCGCAAGCCGGCAACGTCGCGCCGCGCCAGGAGATCGAGATGGGCGACCAGCGCCTGCATGGCCGGGTCGTAGCGGTCGCGTTCCTTGAGCTGGATGGCGAGGCATTCGGGGAGGTTGCGGGCGCACACCCCGAGCGGCTCGAACCCCTGCAGGACCGTCAGCACGGCTTCGACCTCGCAGAGCGGCGCGCCGAGCCGGTCGGCGACCGTCGCAAGATCGCCCGTCAGGTAGCCGGCCTCGTCGACCAGGTCGATCAGGTATTGGCCGATCATGCGGCGGGCCGGGTCGGCGATCGCCAGCATCAACTGCCCGGCCAGATGGTCGGCGAGCGTGGTCTCGGCGGAGACGAAGGATTCGAGGTTGAAATCGGCGTCCTCGCGTCCGCCGGCACCGACGCTCGCCCATTGCGAATAGGCCATCGGGGTCTCGGCGGCGCCACGCGGCGGGGCCGCGCCCGCGTCGTCGGGGAACACGTTCTCCAGGCCGGTGTCGAGCCGGTCCTCGATGGCGCGCGCGACGGGAACGTCCTCGCCCGCCCAATCGGCGCCGCGCTCCGGGTCCTCCGGCCGCGGCTCGGTGGCGGCCGGCCCCGCCTCGCCTTCGCTCTCGGGCGAGCGCTCGAGCAGGGGGTTGCGCTCGAGCTCCCCCTCCACATAGGCGGTCAGATCCAGGTTGGAGAGCTGCAGCAGCTTGATGGCCTGCATCAGCTGCGGCGTCATGACCAACGCCTGGCTCTGCCGCATTTCGAGCTTTTGGGTCAGCGCCATGGGATCAGTTCTAATCAGTTCGCCCGGTCAGTACATCCCGGGAGCGTGCCTCCATTTTGGGCAG
>DASPZC010000461.1:0-2550 GCA_035636455.1 Xanthobacteraceae bacterium | reverse complement strand
CTGTTCGGCTGGTTCGCGGTGCGGCTGTCGGGCGTCTACCTCGCCATGCTGACGCTGGCGTTCGCCCAGATCGTCTGGTCGGTCGTGTTCCAGTGGGAGGAGCTGACCGGCGGCTCGAACGGCGTGGTGGGGGTTTGGCCGACGGCGCCGTTCGACACCCGCGGCGGCTATTTTTTGCTCACGCTGGCGCTCGCCGCGCTCGGCGTCCTGCTGTTGCGGCGCTTTCTATTTGCCCCGTTCGGCTATGCGATGCGCGCCGGACGCGACTCGCCGCTGCGGGCGGAGGCGATCGGCATCGACGTGAAGCGCGTGCATTGGCTCGGCTTCGCCATCGCAGGAGCGGTATGCGGAACTGCCGGCGGCATTTTCGCCTTCGCCAAGGGCTCGATCTCGCCGGAAACCATCCACGTCGGCCGTTCGATCGACGGCTTGGTGATGGTGCTGCTCGGCGGCCTGCAGACGCTGACCGGCCCGATCGTCGGCGCGTCGGTGTTCTCCATGCTGCAGGACACGGTCATGCGCCAGACCGAGTACTGGCGGGCGATGCTGGGCGCCATCATCCTGCTGCTCGTCCTCGCGTTTCCGGCCGGCCTGGTCGGCGCCGCCGCCCAATGGCGCCCGCGGAGGGCCGGACCTTGAGCGTGCTGTCGATTGCGGCTCTGTCCAAATCCTTCGGCGGCGTGCGCGCCGTCGCGGACGTGAGCTTCGACGTGGCGGCGGGCGAGTTTCTCGCGCTGATCGGCCCGAACGGCGCGGGCAAATCGACCTGCTTCAACATGATCAATGGCCAGCTGGCGCCGGACTCGGGCCGCGTCCTGTTCGCGGGACGCGACATCGCCGGCCTGCCGCCGCGCCACATCTGGCGGCTCGGCGTCGGCCGCACCTTCCAGATCGCCGCGACCTTCGGGTCGATGACTGTCGCCGAGAACGTGCAGATGGCGCTGCTGTCGCACGCGGGCGAGATTTTTCGCTTCTGGCGGCCGGCCGCGGGGCGCCATCGCGCGCGCTCGCTCGAGCTGCTCGACCAGGTCGGCATGCGCGCGGCCGCCGGGCAGGCCTGCCGCGTGCTCGCCTATGGGGACGTCAAGCGCGTCGAGTTGGCGATCGCGCTTGCCAACGACCCGCGCCTGCTGCTGATGGACGAGCCGACCGCCGGCATGGCGCCGGCCGAGCGCACCGAGCTGATCGCGCTGGTGAAGCGTCTCGTGGTCGAGCGCGGGATTTCCGTTCTGTTCACCGAGCACTCGATGGACGTGGTGTTCGCCTTCGCCGACCGCATCATCGTGCTGGCGCGCGGGCGGGTGATCGCCGACGGCGACGCGCGCTCGATCCGCGACGACCCGCGCGTGCAGGAGGTCTATCTCGGCACCGGCAAGACATTCGAGCGCCGGAGGATACCGGCGTGACGCGCCCGGATCCCATGCTGGCGGTCGAGGACTTGAGCGCCTGGTACGGCGCGGCGCGCATCCTCTACGACCTCGCCTTCGAGGTCGGCCGCGGCGAGGTCGTGGCGCTGATGGGCCGCAACGGCGCCGGCAAGTCGACCACCATGAAGGCGATCATGGGCATGGTGGGCCGTCGGCGCGGCGCGGTTCGTTTCAACGGGCACGACATTTCCCATGCAAAACCGTTCGAGGCCGCCCGGCTCGGGCTCGGCTTCACGCCGGAGGATCGCCGCATCTTCTCCGATCTCACGGTGCTCGAGAATCTCGACATCGGCCGCCAGCCGCCGCGCCGTTTTGCCGACGGAACGCCCGCGCCGACATGGACCGCGGACAAGCTGTTCGCGCTGTTTCCCAATCTCGGCGAGATGCCGCATCGGCCGGGCGACCGCATGAGCGGCGGCGAGCAGCAGATGCTCGCGGTGGCGCGCACGCTGATGGGCAATCCGCTGCTGGTGCTGCTCGACGAGCCGTCGGAAGGGGTGGCGCCGGTGATCGTCGAGCAGATGGCGAACACCATCGTGGAGCTGAAGAAGGAAGGCCTGTCCATTCTGCTGTCCGAGCAGAACGTCCATTTCGCCGAGCTGGTCTCCGACCGAGTCTACATGCTGGAAAAAGGGCAGATCCGCTGGCACGGCGCCACGGGGGATCTTGCCGGGAATATCGACATGCAACGCGCCTACTTGACGGTGTGACCGATGAAGCAAGCCCGGTATGTCCTCGATGCCCAGGTCGGCTTTCTGATGCGGGTGGCCATGCAACGCCACACCGGCGTCTTCATGTCGCGCATGATCGAGGGCCTGACCCAGCCCCAGTTCGCCGCGCTGGCAAAGCTGCTCGAGGTCGGCCTCTGCTCGCAGAACCATCTGGGCCGGCGCATCTATCTTGACGCCGCGACCATCAAGGGGGTGGTCGATCGGCTCAAGGCGCGCGGTTTCGTCGTGACCAGCGACGACGCCAGGGATCGTCGCCTCCGCGCCGTCAGGCTCACCGCCACGGGCCGGCGGATCACCGAAGCCGCGGTGCGCGTGGCCGGCGAGATCACCGCCGCCACCCTTGCACCGCTCACCGCCGCGGAGCAGCGCACGCTCGTGCGGCTGCTGAAGAA
>DASPZC010000460.1:0-2283 GCA_035636455.1 Xanthobacteraceae bacterium | reverse complement strand
GGCTATCTCGCCTACGAGGAGCCGGTCAATGCGGTGCGGGCGGTGGCTGCGCTCGCCGGCTTCCGCCGCCATTTCGACCGCCAGGATGCGCCGCCGCCCGGCATCGATCTCCCGCGGCTGCCGCGATCCGACGGCCCGCTGTCCGAGTTCGACGCGCTCCATTTTCTCAAAGCCGCCGGCCTGCCGGTGATCGAGGAGCGCTTGGTCGACTCACCCGCACAAGCCCACGAGGCGGCGCAGGCGCTCGGCTTTCCGGTGGTGCTCAAGGTTGCCGACCCGGGGGTTTTGCACAAGACCGAGGTCGGCGGCGTCGCCCTCGGCCTCGCTTCGCGCGAGGCTTTGGCCGCGGCCTATGCGGCGATGGCGGAGCGCGTTGCCGCGCGCACCGGCCGCAAGGTCGAGCGCTTCATCGTCGCGCCGATGATCGCCGACGGCGTCGAGTGCGTGCTCGGCGTGCACCGCGATGCGGCGTTCGGGCCGTGCGTGATGTTCGGGCTCGGCGGCATCTTCGTCGAGGCGCTGGGCGACGTGGTGTTCCGTGCCGCTCCCTTCGGCCTTGACGAGGCGCACCGCATGATCCGCGAGGTCCGCGCGTTGCGCATCCTCGAAGGGGTGCGCGGCCGCCCGCCCGCCGACATCGACGCACTCGCCTTGGCCCTCGCCCGGCTCTCGGTGCTCGCCGCGTCGCTCGGCGACGCGATCGAGAGCATCGACGTCAATCCGTTCCTGGTGCGGCCGAAAGGGCAGGGCGCCGTCGCCCTCGACGCGTTGGTGATTCCGGTGAAGAAAGCGAATAGCGAATAGGGAGTAGCGAATAGTGAAGCGAGAATAACTATTCGCTATTCGCTACTCGCTATTCGCCATCTCCAAAGGGGCGCCCATGCCGGATCAACCCAGCGACAACCCCACCGACCTGTTCAAGAGCCTGCGCGGCCGCAGCCCGGAGGAGGCGAAATTCTTCTGGTCGGGCGGGCCGGTCGAGGTCGGCGAGCGGACCTGGTTCCAGTCGGTGTTCAGCGGCTGCACCGGGTTCGAGACCGAGGAGGGCGTGGTGCTGGTCGATTCCGGCTTGGCGCAGCTCGGCCCGAAGCTCGCCGCCCTGTTGCGGCAGAAGACACCGGCGCCGATCCACACCGCGGTCTTCACCCACGGCCATGTCGATCACGCGTTCGGCCTTGAGGCGTTCCTCGTTCCGGGTCAGAAACTGCCGCGCATCATCGCGCACCGCGCCATGCCGGCGCGCTTTGCCCGCTACGAGCGCACGCGCCGCCACAACGCCGCGCTCAACGCGCGCCAGTTCGGCGGCGCCGTGCAGGACGCGGAGACGAGCGACAAGTTCGACAATTTCAAGCGCCCCGCGCTGATGCCCGACACGCTCTACGACGATGAGCTGACCATCCGCGTCGGCGGCGTGGCCTTCGACATCCGCCACGGCCGCGGCGAGACCGACGACCACAGCTACGTCTTTTGCCGCGAGCGCGGCGTGCTGTGCTCGGGCGACTTCTTCATCTGGTCGGTGCCCAACGCCGGCAATCCGCAAAAGGTCCAGCGCTACCCGTGGGACTGGGCCGACGCACTGCGTGCCATGGCGGCGCTCGCGCCGCGCGCGCTCTGCCCCGGCCATGGCGGGCCGGTGGTCGGCGATGCGCCGCTGATCCGCCGCATGCTGGTCGAGACCGCCGATTATCTCGATGCCATCGTCGGGCAGACCATCGCCGCGCTCGAGGATGGCTCGCCGCCCCACGTCGACATCGTGCGCGCCGTCGAAGCGCCGGCGAGCGCCTCGCCCTGGCTGCAGCCGATCTACGATGAGGCCGAGTTCATCGTGCGAAATATCATCCGCTATTACGGCGGCTGGTGGAGCGGCCGGCCGAGCGAGCTCAAGCCGGCGCCGCGCGACGCGGTCGCGCGCGAGGCGGCGCGGCTCGCCGGCGGCGCATCGGCGCTCATCGCCCGGGCGCAAACGATCGCCGCGGGCGGCGACCTGCGCCTCGCGTGCCATTTCGCCGACTACGCGCTGGAGGCCGAGCCGCAGAGCACCACGGTCCAATCCGCCGTCGTCGCGCTCTACGAGCAGCGCGCCGCCGCCGAGACCGGCCTGATGGCGCGCAACCTGTTCCGCTCCGCCGCCGCCTATGCGCGCGCCGGACGGCCGTTCCGGTGAGCGTCGCCGTCGTCGGGATATTCGCGCTCCAAGCGGCGCTGCTTCACCTCTCCCCGCTTGCGGGGAGAGGGGCGGGGTGAGGGGGCCTCAGAGGTCGTGCGCTGCGCGAAGGCCCCCTC
>DASPZC010000459.1:0-10860 GCA_035636455.1 Xanthobacteraceae bacterium | reverse complement strand
CCATGCGCCGATGCTGCTGAGAAACTCCATGCCGTCCTCGTCCCCGCGGCTCTCGGCCGCGAACTTCTGGCCCCAGAAACCTTTAAAATGCCTTTGCGGCAATTTGTTGCAAGAGGTCGCGCGTTAACGATCTCGCAACATGGTCAATGGCGAGCGCGTCGTCGACGCTCGCCGGCTCCCGCGTCACCCCCCGGCTCGATGCCGCTTCCAGGGCGGCGGCTACCAGTGCCGTGATACCGCCGAACGGCAGCTTCCCGGCGAGGAATTCGGCCACCGCTACCTCGTTCGCCGCATTGAGCACGGTCGGCGCGCCGTCGCCTGCCTCGAGCGCCTCCCGCGCCAGCCCGAGGGCCGGAAATCGCTCGAGATCGGGTTCCTCGAAGCTCAGGCTCGCCATCCGGTCAAGCCCGAGCCGGGCCGCCGCGTTCCGCAGCCGCGCCGGCCAAGCCAGGCAGTGAGCGATCGGCACGCGCATGTCGGGCGGTCCGAGATGCGCGATCAGCGAGCCGTCGCGGAACTCGACCAGCGCATGCACGATCGATTGCGGATGCACCAGCACGTCGAGCTCGGCCGAGGGCAGCGCGAACAGGTGATGCGCCTCGATCAGCTCCAGGCCCTTGTTCATCAAGGTCGCCGAGTCGATCGTGACCTTCGGGCCCATGGACCAGTTGGGATGGCGCAGCGCCTGCTCGGGGGTCGCCTTGCGGATGGCCTCGACCGGCCACGTGCGGAACGGCCCGCCCGATGCGGTCAGGATCACGCGGCGGACGTCCTCGCGGCGGCCGGCGCCGAACGCCTGGAATACCGCGTTGTGCTCGGAGTCGACCGGCAGCACGGTGGCGCCGGTTTGCGCGGCACGGCGCATGAACAGCGTGCCGGCGCAGACCAGGCATTCCTTGTTGGCGAGCGCCACGCTCGCGCCGCGGTCGACCGCGGCCAAGGTCGCGCGCAGGCCGGTCGCGCCGGCAATCGCCGCCATCAGCCAATCGGCCGGGCGGCGCGCCGCCTCGACGATCGCGTCCTCGCCGGCCGCGGCCTCGACGCCGGATCCGGCAAGCGCATCCTTGAGCTCGCGATAGGCGGCGGGCTCGGCGACGGCGGCGAACCGCGCCCCCAAATCGCGCGCCAGCGCCGCCAGGGCGGCTGCATTGCTTTTGGCGGTCAGCGCCTCGATGCGATAGCGGCCGCGCTCGCGGCGGATGAGGTCGATGGTGCTCGCACCGATCGATCCCGTCGCGCCGAGGATGGTCACCGTGCGCGGCGCCGGGCGCGCGGCCGGATCGGCCTGGACGACTGAACGCTGAATGCTCATCGGCCTACCATAGGATGAGGCCGCGCCCGGCGCCATCCAGGCCGCCCCGCGCGACCCCGATGACGGCGGCGGCGAGGGCAGCGGTCAGGAGCCCGTCGAGCCGGTCCATCAGCCCGCCATGGCCGGGGATCACGTGGCTCGCATCCTTGGCCCCGAAGCGGCGCTTGAACGCCGATTCGAACAAATCCCCGCCCTGCGCGACCACCGAGAGGACGAGGCTGAGCGCCGCAATCGCAGGCCCGTTGCCGATGCCCGCGACGGTCGAGACCACGAGCCCGGCGACCACGGCCCCCGCGGCCCCGCCAATCGCCCCGGACCAGGTCTTGTTCGGGCTCACCTTGCGCCACAGTTTCGGCCCTCCTAACAGTCGGCCGGCGAAATAGGCAACCACGTCCGTCACCCACACCACCGCGAACAGAAAAATCATGGCGAGAAAACCGAACTCGGGGTCTGCCCGGAGCACCACCGGCGCAACCAACATCGTGCCCGCGTATGCCAAGCCCAATGCGATCCAGCCTGCCCGCCCGCCCGGCGTCAGGTCGCGCGCGCGCGAAACGATCGCGAGCCACTCCCACAAAATGCCCGCCGATGCGAGCAGCCAGAAGGCGATAAACCACCCGCCCTCCAGATAGGCCGCCACGACCGCGAGCGGCGCGAGCACGGCGGCCGAGGCGACCCGCAGCCACAGCTCCCGATGACCCTTGCGCGGCACCGCGCCGCTCGTTTCCGTATCGGCAGCCGGTGCAGGCTGCGGCACGGCGCTCAAGACCCGATTTGCGCAGCGAGCCCGCCGAACCGGCGTTCACGCCGCCGATACTCCGCCAGCGCGTGCTCGAGCGCCGAGCGGTCGAAATCCGGCCAATAGATCGGCAGGAAAATCAGCTCGCTGTAGGCGGCCTGCCACAGCAGGAAGTTCGACAGCCTTTGCTCGCCGCTGGTGCGGATGATCACGTCCGGGTCCGGCAGATCGGGCGCGTCGAGATGGCGGCCGATCAGCTCCGCGGTCACCGCCTCGGCCTTGATGGCGCCGCGCGCCACGTCCTCGGCGATCCGGCGCGCGGCGCGGGCGATCTCCTCCCGGGCCCCATAGTTGAAGGCAACCACCAGCATGAGACCGCTATTGCCGCGGGTCAGCTCCTCGGCCTCTTCCAGCAGGCGGCGAATGTCCGGCTCCAGGCCGTCGCGGTTGCCGATGATGCGGACCTTGACGTTATTGCCGTGCAGCTCGGCGAGATCGTGCCGGATAAACCGGCGCAGCAGGCCCATCAGATCGCGGATTTCGGCGGGCGGCCGCAACCAGTTCTCCGAGCTGAACGAGAAGATGGTCAACACCTCGACGCCGAGCTCGCCGGCGGCGCGCACGGTCTTGCGCAGCGCTTCGACGCCGCGGCGGTGGCCTTCGCGGCGCGGCAGGCCGCGCGCGGCGGCCCACCGGCCATTGCCGTCCATGATAATGGCGACGTGGCGGGGCGCGCCGTAGGCGGCGGCGGTTGGAGCGGTCGTCGGCGCCTCGGCCTCGGACATCGACATCGAAGGGCTCTGCCCTGCTCCCTCAGACGGTGAGAATTTCTTTTTCCTTGGCCGCCAGCGCGTGGTCGATGTCGGCAATGGCCTGATCGGTGGCTTTCTGCACCTCGCTGTCGTGACGCTTGTGGTCGTCCTGGCTGATCTTGTGATCCTTTTCGAGCTTCTTGAGGACCTCCATGCCGTCACGCCGCACATGCCGCACGGCGATGCGCGCGGCCTCCGCATATTTGTGCGCCACCTTGACCAACTCCTTGCGCCGCTCCTCGTTGAGCTCGGGAATGCGCAGGCGCAGCACCTGTCCCTCGGTCGCCGGGTTGAGGCCGAGATTGGCGGCCATGATCGCGCGCTCGACCGCGTGCACCATCGACTTGTCCCAGACCTGCACGCTGATCATCCGCGGTTCCGGCACGCTCACGGTGGCGAGCTGGTTGAGCGGCATATGCGTTCCGTAGGCTTCGACCTGGACGGGCTCGAGCAGGTTCGCCGAGGCTCGTCCGGTGCGCAATCCGCTCAGCTCCTGCTTGAGCACCTGGATGGCGCCCTGCATGCGGCGCTTGAGTTCGGCGAGATCGTGAGTCGCGGTTGCCATTTTTGGCCTCTCAAGTACCGGGCCCGCCGCGGGACGGGAATTGGCATTGGGCTCGACCCGGCCCGCCTCATCCGACGATGGTCGCGTGCCCTTTACCGCCCAGCACCGCCGCGATTGCACCCGGCTCGCGGATCGAGAAGACGATGATAGGCATACGGTTTTCCCGGGCAAGCGCGAAGGCCGTCGAATCCATGACCTTGAGGTCGCGCTCGATCGCCTGCTGGTGGGTCAGCCGGTCGAACCGCCGCGCGGCCGGGTCGCGTTTGGGATCGGCGCTGTAGACCCCGTCGACATCGGTCGCCTTGAGCACCGCATTGCCGCCCAGTTCCGCCGCGCGCAGCACCGCCGCCGTGTCGGTGGTGAAGAACGGATTGCCGGTGCCGGCAGCGAACAGCACGATCCGGCCGCGGTCGAGGTGCTTGATGGCACGCTGGCGCGAATAGGTCTCGCACACGGCCGGCATGGCCAGCGCCGAAAGCGTGCGCGCCGGAGCACCGGCCCGTTCGACCGCCGCTTCGAATGCGAGCGCGTTCATCACGGTTGCCAGCATGCCCATGGCATCGCCGGTCGTGCGCGAGACGCCCTTGCCCGACACCTCGACCCCGCGGCAGATGTTGCCGCCGCCGACCACGATGCCGAGGCTCACGCCGAGCGCCCGGGCGGCCACGAGATCCGCGGCGATGCGGTCCAGGGTCGGCTGGTGGATGCCGTAGCCCTCGGGACCGGTCAAAGCCTCGCCGGAAACCTTGATGACGACGCGTCGGTAGGCGGGCTCCCCCATTTGCTCGCTCCGTCCGGCCAGTTACCAGATCCGCAGGATCGCGTCCGCGACCGCGGCGTTAGGCTTCGCTCCCGGGCTTGTCGCGCGTTCTACCGGGGCGGAAGAGGCTCCGGCAGGCGGCCGTTCGATCAACGCTTGCCGGCCGCTGCCGCCACGTCCCCGGCGAAATCCGGGCCCTGCCGGTCAATGCCTTCGCCGAGCGCGTAGCGCACGTAGCCGGCGATACGGATTGCTCCCCCCGCCGCGTCCTCGGCCTCCTTCACGGCTTGCGCCACGCTCTTGTTCGGCTCGTGGATATAGGCCTGATCGACCAGACAGACCTCCTTGTAGAAGGTCTTGAGCCCCGATTCGACGATCTTGTCGACCACATTCGCGGGCTTGCCCTGGGCTCTTGCTTTGTCACTGAGCACCGCGCGCTCGCGCGCCACCACCGAGGGGTCGAGGCGTGCCGGCTCGAGCGCCTGCGGATTGGCGGCGGCAACATGCATGGCGAGCTTGCGGCCGAGTGCTTGAAGCTCGTCGGCCTTGCCGGCGGATTCCAGCGCGACCAGCACGCCGATCTTGCCCAGGCCGTCGATGACCTGGTTATGCACATAGCTCGCGACCACGCCCCGCCCCACCTCGAGCCCGGCGGCGCGCCGCAACGTCATGTTCTCGCCGATGGTGGCAATCGCCGAGGCAAGAGCCTCGGCGACAGTCTCGCTCCCCACCTTCGCGGCCTTGATGGCTTCGACATCGGGTCCGGCTTTCAGGCCGACATGGGCGATCATCTTCACCAAACCCTGGAATTGCTCGTTGCGGGCGACAAAATCGGTCTCCGAATTGACCTCGACGACGACCCCTTTGCCGTCCGCGCGCGCAATGCCGATGAGCCCTTCGGCCGCGACCCGGCCGGCCTTCTTGGCCGCCTTGGCGAGCCCCTTCTTGCGCAGCGTGTCGACCGCGGCTTCCATGTCGCCGCCGGTGTCGGCAAGCGCCGCCTTGCAGTCGAGCATGCCCGCGCCGGTTCGCTCGCGCAGCTCCTTCACCATTTGGGCGCTGATGTTCGCCATCGCTCCGGTCCCGTTTGCGCGGTCGGCGGCCATGATGCCGCCGGTCCCGCGTCACTCCTTCTCGGCGGTTGCTTCCTTGGCCTGGGCGATCCACCCATCGAGGCGGCCGGGCAGGCCGATCTCCTCGCCGATCTTGTGCGCGTCATCGGGCCCCAGCTCCGCGATCTGCCAGAAATGGAAAATGCCGAGATCGTTGAGGCGCTTCTCGATGGTGGGCGAGACGCCGGGAAGCTTCTTGAGGTCGTCGGCGACGCCGCGCGGCCCCGAGAGCGGCTGGAAGCCGGACGGCGGGGTCTCCGCCGGCACCTCCTCGACGATCGGCTTCTCGGCCGCGCCGGTGTCGACGCCCATCTCGCCCTGCGCACGCGAGATGCCGTCGATTGCGGCCTTTGCCACCAGGTCGCAGTAGAGCACGATCGCGCGCGACGCATCGTCGTTGCCCGGCACCGTGAAGGTGATGCCGTCGGGATCGCAATTGGTGTCGACGATGGCGGCCACCGGAATGTTGAGCCGCCGCGCCTCCTTGATGGCGATGTCCTCCTTGTTGGTATCGATGACGAACATCAGGTCGGGCAGGCCGCCCATGTCCTTGATGCCGCCGAGCGCGCGGTCGAGCTTGTCCTTCTCGCGCGTGAGGGTGAGGCGCTCTTTCTTGGTGTAGGCCTGGGCCTCGCCGGAGCCGAGCATCTCCTCGAGCTTGCGCAGCCGCGAGATCGAGTTCGAGATGGTCTTCCAGTTGGTCAAGGTGCCGCCCAGCCAGCGCGAGTTGACGTAGTACTGCGCCGAGCGCTTGGCGGCGTCGGCGATCGCGTCCTGCGCCTGGCGTTTGGTGCCGACGAACAGGATGCGTCCGCCGCCGGCGACCGCGTCACTCACCGCCTGCAGCGCGCGATGGAGCATCGGCACCGTCTTGGCGAGATCGACGATGTGGATGTTGTTGCGGGTGCCGAAGATGTACTCCGCCATCTTCGGATTCCAGCGGTGGGCCTGATGGCCGAAATGCACGCCAGCCTCGAGCAGCTGGCGCATGGAATACTCAGGGAGCGCCATGTCGTTCTCCGGTTTGTGCCGCCGCGGACCCGTGAGCTTCGGCCTTGCGGCCGGAGCCACCGGACGGCTTTGCGCCATGGTCCGCGTGTGAGATGGCGCCGATATAGCGATGCGCGGGAGGAGACGCAAGGAAAACCGGATGGACATACGCGGGGCGCAATTGCGGGCATCCTCGCGAGGGCATCCCGGCGTCACATCGCCTGCACCTCTACCACTCCGGGCACCGCCTTGATGGCGCCGGCAATCTGGGGCGAGACCCTGAAGCGGCCGGGCAGGCGCACCTCCACCTCGGTGGCGCCGTCCTCGAGGATGAGGATCACGCTCACCTCGGCGTCGCCCTTGCCCTCGAGGCGGCGCGCGACGCCTTCGATCGGCGCATCCGAGCGCAGGAACACGCGCAGGCCCGTCTGCAGCTTCTGCGCCGCCTGATCGAGCGGCTCGACCGACTGGATGCGCGCACGCACGTCCTCGCCCTGCACCTCGGCGCTCAGCACCAGCAGCACGGCGCTGCCGGGCTCGAGCAGGTCGCGATATTGCTGCAGCCCCTCGGCGAAGATCACCGCCTCGTAATGGCCGGAGGGATCGGAGAGTTCGACGATGCCCATGCGATTGCCGGTCTTGGTACGGCGCTCGGTGCGCGACACCACGGTGCCGGCGACGCGTCCGCCGGTCGCACCGGCTTTCACCACGCGGGCAAACTCGGCCCACGGCTGCACGCGCAGGCGCGCCAGCGCGGCCGCATAATCGTCGAGCGGATGGCCGGACAGGAAGAAGCCGATCGCCTCGTATTCCTTCTGCAGCCGCTCCGCCGGCAGCCACGGCTCGGCCGCCGGCAGCACCAGGGATGCGCGGCTCGCGCTGCCGCCGAACAGTTCGTTCTGCCCCAGCGCCGCCGCCTCGTGCCGGCGCTGCGCGGCGGAAAGGATCGCCTCCGCGCCCGCGTAGACGAGCGCGCGATTGCGCTCGAGTTGATCGAACGCGCCGGCCGCCGCCAGGCTTTCGAGCACGCGTTTGTTGATGGCGCGCGGATTGATGCGCGCGGCGAAATCGGCGAGATCGCGAAATGGCCCCTGCCCGCGCGCGGCGAGGATCGCCTCGACCGCCTGCCGCCCGACGCCGCGCAAGGCCGCAAGCGCGTAATGAATGGTCCGCCCCTCGACGTCGAAAATGACTCCCGAGCGGTTGATCGAGGGGGGATCGATCTTGAGGCCGAGGCGCTCGGCCTCGGCGCGAAATTCCGCGAGCTTGTCGGTATTGGCCATGCCGTAGGTCATCGACGCGGCGATGAACTCGGCCGGGTGATTGGCCTTCATGTAGGCGGTCTGATAGGCGACCAGCGCGTACGCGGCCGCGTGGCTTTTGTTGAAGCCGTAATCGGCGAACCGCGCCAGCAGCTCGAAAATCGCCTCGGCCTGGCCCCGCTCGACCCCGCGCTCGACCGCGCCGGAGACGAAACGCGCGCGCTGCTGCTCCATCTCCCTGCGGATCTTCTTGCCCATGGCGCGGCGCAGAAGGTCGGCCTCGCCGAGCGAGTACCCCGCCAGCACCTGGGCGATCTGCATCACCTGTTCCTGGTAGATGATGACGCCGAAGGTCTCCTTGAGGATCAACTCGAGCTTGGGATGGATGTGGTCGGGTTGCTCGAGCCCATGCTTGCGCAGGCAGTAGGTCGGGATGTTTGCCATCGGGCCGGGGCGGTAGAGCGCAACGAGCGCGATGATGTCCTCGAACCGGTCCGGCCGCATATCGACCAGCGCACGGCGCATGCCCGCGCTTTCCACCTGGAAGACGCCGACCACCTCGCCGCGCTGAAGCAGCGCATAGGATTTGGCGTCGTCGAGCGGGATTCGCGTGAGGTCGACATCGATGCCGCTGCGACGCACGAGGCTTGCCGCCGTATCGAGCACGCTGAGCGTCGTGAGACCGAGGAAATCGAATTTCACCAGCCCGGCCTGCTCGACCCATTTCATGTTGAACTGGGTGACGGGCAGGCCGGATTTCGGATCGCGATAGAGCGGCACCAGCTCCTGCAGCGGGCGGTCGCCGATCACGATGCCGGCGGCATGGGTCGAGGCATGGCGGTGCAGTCCTTCGAGTTTCTGCGCGATCTCGAAGGCGCGGCGAACGACCGGCTCGCTCTCGCGGGCCGCCTGCAGCCGCGGCTCGTCGGCAATGGCCCGCGACAGGGTCACCGGCGCGGCCGGGTTGTGCGGCACCAGCTTGCACAGCTTGTCGACCTGCCCGTACGGCATTTCCAGCACGCGGCCCACGTCGCGCAGCACGCCGCGCGCCTGCAGGGTGCCGAAGGTGATGATTTGCGCCACTTGGTCGCGTCCATAACGCTCCTGCACGTATTCGATGACTTCATCGCGGCGGTCCTGGCAGAAGTCGATGTCGAAATCCGGCATCGACACGCGCTCGGGGTTGAGGAAGCGCTCGAACAGGAGCCCGAAGCGGATCGGGTCGAGATCGGTGATGGTGAGGGCGTAGGCGACGAGCGAGCCCGCTCCCGAGCCGCGGCCGGGACCGACCGGGATGCCCTTGCCTTTCGCCCATTGGATGAAGTCGGCGACGATGAGGAAGTAGCCCGAATACTTCATTCGCTCGATCACGCCGAGTTCGAAAGCGAGGCGCTCGCGGTAGCCCTCGATCGTGTGTCCGGACGCGAGGCCATGCGCCTCGATTCGACGCTCGAGCCCTGTTTCCGCTTCCCGGCGCAGTTGGTCGGCTTCGTCGACCGGTCCGCCGGCGGCGGTGGTGAAGCGCGGCAGGATCGGCTTGCGCAGCAGCGGGCGAAAGGCGCAGCGCTCGGCAATGTCGATCGTCGCAGCGAGCGCCTCGGGCAGGTCGGCGAACTGCGCGGCCATCTCGGCGCGCGTCTTGAAATGGTGCTCCGGGCTCAGCTGCCGCCGGTCGCCCTCGGCGATCAGCCGGCCCTCCGAGATGCAGATCAGCGCATCGTGTGCCTCGTAGTCCTCGCGCCTGGCGAAATAGGGCTCGTTGGCGGCGACGAGCGGCAGGCCTCTCGCATAGGCAAGCTCGACGAGCGCCGGCTCGGCGCGGCGCTCGGCGGCAAGGCCATGGCGCTGCAGCTCGACATAGAGCCGGTCGCCGAAAATGTCGTGCAGCCTGGCACAGCGGGCGGCGGCGAGATCGGCCTGCCCGGCGGCAAAGGCGAGATCGAGCGGACCGGTGGCACCGCCGGTGAGCGCTATGAGCCCGTCGGCGGCCTCGGCCAGCACCGAGAGCGCCACGTGCGTGGCCTCGCCGGGCGGCACCGCGAGGAACGCGTGCGAGGACAGGCGCATCAGGTTGCGATAGCCCTGCTCGCGCGCGGCGAGCAGGACGAGCCGCGGGCGGCGAGCGGCCCCCGTGCCGCGGGAAGGAGCGTCCTGGTCGGCGAAGTCGACCGCGAGCGCGCAACCGATGATCGGCTGGATGCCGGCGCTCGCGAGCTTGTCGGAAAACTCGAGTGCCCCGAACATGTTGTCGGTGTCGGTCAGGGCCAAGGCCGGCTGCCGATCGGCCTTGGCGAGCTCGGCCAGCTTGGAGATGGTCAGCGCGCCTTCGAGCAGCGAATAGGACGAGTGCACATGCAAGTGCACGAATCCCGGACCGTTCACGGCCGCCTCCCGATTCCAGTGATTGGGATGGTGGAGGCCGGGAGAGCCCCTGTCCACCGCAACAGCGCGCGGTCAACAGCTTCCTATTTCCGCCGCGCAGACGGAGGGCGTAGTCCACGTCGGCAATGGCAGGCCTTTATCATTGCACGGCAATGACTTGCGCCCAAATTGCAATCATCCCGATGAACAAGGCCAGCGACGCCAAGGTGGCGGCCTCTTCGACGACGGCGCGGATCATGACCCTTCCTCTCGGACTGAACGTATCAGGAACAATGTTCCCACTATGTTCCGAGAGTCAAGCGAAAAACGCACCGTCCGGAGCAAGGTCATTAGCCCTCCTCGTGGGTCGATTTTGTCGGGAACCAAATTCCCGATTGCTGCATTGCGCGTATGTCAAAAGCGTCGAAGACGGGGAGGTCTGATGGGCCGAGCCGACGAGTACAGGCGCTATGGCCTCGCTTGCCTCGACAGCGCCAAGCATTCCACCGACGAAAATGCGAAGCAGGACCTGATCAAGCTGGCCGAGATGTGGGCCAGGCTCGCAAGCTTGGCCGAAGCCGACCGGACCCCCGGGCTCGACCCTTCGGCGGCCGCGGAAGACCTCGCACCGCCCGAAGCGTCGTCAGGGGCCCCCGCAGACGAGCGCTAGAGACTGCGCTCGCGGCCGAACGCCGCGGCGGACGGAAGGTTCCTTGGCCAGGAACCATACCGGCGGTTTCCGCGTTCCCGGTCCGGAGGTTCACCAGGACCAGGGCCAGCCCGAGCTTCGATCTCCCCCATGAACGATTGCACGATACCGCCGAGCACCGCGCCCCGCCTTGGGCGCGAAATCCGGATCAAGATCGGGCGGCAGCTTCGCGCCATGTACGCCGACCTGGTGCGCCAGGGCGTTCCCGCGCGCTTCATCGATCTGCTCGATCGGCTCG
>DASPZC010000458.1:0-14968 GCA_035636455.1 Xanthobacteraceae bacterium | reverse complement strand
TGATGAACCCCTTCCCGTGAGGTTTTTCGCAGTGTCGCCGTTATTGATGGCCGAGCCGCACGTTTATGTGGTTCGAATCGGCGCACAGCTTGGCAAACCTGCGTCACTTTTATGATAGCGGCGGTATTCGTCAACGAGGTTGCGCAGGGAAACTCGCAGCAAGCGCACGCGGCGGTAACCCGAGGGGTTGCGCCGGTCACCGTCCCGCCCGCGGCGGCGCCGGAATCCACGCGCGCTCCTTGCGCCAGGCCCGCAGGCGCACCAGCGAGCGTACGTTGCGGCGGCGGCATTTGCGGCAGATCATCCGGGCGCGGACGTTTCCCACCGTCGCGTCGGCGCCGAAGCGCGCGACCAGGTCGGGCACATCGACCTGCGAGATGTGCCAGCACGCCCCGCATTCGAACAGCAGCGCGCCGCGCTCGGCCACCAGCCGCAGCGTCCACCGGTCGACGTCCCTGTCGTGGAGCGGCATGACGGCGACAATGGCAGGTTCACGATCTGTTCTCAACGCTCATCCGAGTTCGTCCGCGCACGAGCGGCCGAACTGCGAGAGCGCCTCTTCCAAGTGATCGGACAGGAGCGGCGTGCGAGCAGGTAGGCGGCGGCGCGCTTGCCGTGCGAGCGGGCCGCTTCCGCGCGCAGATCCGGCCAGTCTCGAGGCCGCCATCGCCGCGCCCGAGCCAGGTGAGCGCGACCAAGTCGACCTTCTCGTCCTCGCTCATGGCGCCGATGAAGGCGGACAGTTCGCGCAGCACCGGGTCGTCGTCGTGGTCCTCGAGCACCTCCACCATGCGGTCGTCGCTCGGGTTCGACGCGTCGTCCTCGTCGGTGAGCACGTCCTTGGCGTCGAACTCGCGCACCTTGGCGATGACGAAGCAGACCTTCTCGGTCGAGATCGAGAGGTTTGGCGCGGTATCGGCAGCGGAGACCCGGCGGCGGTTCGGCATTGGCAATCCCTCGCACGGGACACGGATCGGTCCGTGTCCAACGGAATCAAATACGGGACTTGGCGGCTGGTTCCCTTGCCGCCGCCTCGGCTTGGTTGGCGCGGCGATCGGCGGTTTTCGCACCCGCGATCTCGGGCTACACTATTCGATCAAAAGGAGCACGGAGGTCGTCATGGGCACATGGTCGGTCATCGCCGTCGCCGCGCAAGCGGGCGTCGCGCTCATGCTGCTTCCGGGCGCGGCGGGTGCCGCCGAGATCAAGCTGCTCAGCTCCGGCGCGATGCGCACCGCGCTGGAAGAGCTGGCGCCGCAATTCGAGCGCGCGACCGAGCACAAGCTCGCCATCAGCTTTGCGGGCACCAACGCGATCGCGAGCCGCCTGCAGGCCGGCGAGACCGTCGACGTGGTCATCGCCGCGTCCCCGGTGATCGACACTTTCGTGGAGGCGGGCAAGCTCGTGCGCCGGGTCGACCTCGTCCGCTCCGGCGTCGGCATTGCCGTGCGCGCGGGGGCGCCCAAACCCGACATCGGCTCGGCCGAGGCGTTCAAGCGCACGCTGCTGGCGGCGAAATCTTTCGCCCGCAGCACGGGGCCGAGCGGCGTCTATATCGCGCGGCTGCTCGAGGGCCTCGGCATCGCCGAGGAGATGAAGGGAAAGACGACGATCGTGCGCAGCGGCCTCGTCGCCGAGCTGGTCGCCAAGGGCGAGGCGGAAATCGGCGTTCAGCAGATCAGCGAGCTGATTGCCGTCAAGGGCGTCGACGTCTCGCCCATGCCCGACGCGCTGCAGCAGATAACCGTGTTCGCCGCCGGCCTCTTCCCCGCCACCAAGGATAGCGAGCCCGTGCAGGCGCTGATCAAATTCCTGACGTCGCCGGCCGTCTATCCGGTGATCAAGGCCAAGGGCCTGGAGCCGCCGCACGAGTGACGGCGGGTTTGCTTCCCCCGCAAGCGGGAGAGGATTACTCCGCCTCCACCTCGCTCGTGCCGAATCCGTCGATCTCGAACGCGAACCGGTCGCCCGCCGCGATCGGCAGGGTCGGGATGACGCTGCCGGTGATGACGACCATGCCGGCGGCGAGCGGACGGTGCTGCGCCGCGGCGAGGTTGGCGATCCAGGCGAGCGTCTCGAGCGGCCCGTCGGTGCGGCCCTTGTGCGCGACTTTGCCGTTGATCGCGAGGCGCCCCTCGATGCCGTCGAGCGGGCGGGACGGGTCGTAGGCGACCGGCGCGCCCACGATGATGCCGGCGTTCCAGCAATTGTCGGCGATCAGCGTCACCACGTTGGTCTGCTTGTAGTCGGCGCGGCGGTCCTCGATCAGCTCGAACGCCGGCATGGCCGCCGCCACCGCGGCCGCGACCGACTGCGCCGTGTAGGGCACCGCCGCCGCCGGCAGGTCGCGCCCGATCTCGAGCGCCAGCTCGCATTCGATCACTACGTGCTGGAAATCGGCGAGGCGAAGCTTTGCCGGAGACTTGTGCACCGTGCGCGCAAAGATGGTGCCGCCGCACGGATGATCGATGCCCATCAGCTGCTGCATGACCTTGGTGGTGGTCGCGATCTTGAGCCCCGCGACCGGGCCCTTGCGCGGCACCAGCAGGCGCACCAGCGCGAGCTGCGCCGCATAGGCCTGGGCAATGTCCGCCGGCGCGATCTGCGGCGGCAGGTTGCGATAGGCCGCGCCGCTGTCGTGCTCCGCCAGAATATGCTGCGCGACTTTGTCGGGATCGAATGCGCTCGTCATTGTTTCCCCTCTGCCGTCATCGCCCGCGCAGGCGGGCGATCCAGTAACCACGGAACCGGCGGAGTCTACTGGATTGCCCGCCTTCGCGGGCAATGACGCCTGTTGCTATGTTCCGACGGCCAGCGGTGCGTGCAGCTTGCGCAGCATGGCGAGCACCGACAGCGCGACGATCTTGCCGGTCTTCGGGTTGTCGTCCGACGGCACGTTCTCGATCGACAGGGAAATCCGCGCCGCGTCGGCGTCGACCTCGATGGTGTGGCAGTTGCGCGTCACCGCCGGATCCGCCCAGATGTCGATCATGGTGCGGTCGGGGCCGATGCCGGCGAGCGAGAGCGCCGCCGCCACGTTGACGTTGGCCGGGAATCCCGCCGCCGCCTCGCGCGCGGTGCCGCTGAACACGCGCTTGGCCTCGTTGAGGCCCTCGACCGAGATGTTGTTCCTGACCAGGTAGGGCGCGCCGGCGAGGCCGTTCGGCGGCTTGCGCGTCGTCATCCGCACCGCGTGGATGGTGCCTTGCGCCGCCGCCGCCACCGCGTCGAGGCCGAGCAGCGCGCCGGTCGGCACCATGATGCGGCCGCCATGCGCCTTGGCGAGATCGATCAGCTCCGGCCGCGGCAGCAGCGCGCCGCAGCTGAGCACGATCACGCCCTTGCCGGCCGCCAGCATGGGCCGGCAGATGTCGTCGATCAGCGCCGCCGGCGCGCATTCGACCGCGAGGTCGGCGTGTGCCGGCATGTCGTCGAGCGCGACGACCGGGCAGTCGATCCCCTCGCCGTCGAGCCACGCCTGCGCCTTGGCGGCGTCGCGCGCCGCGACCGCGCTCAGCGCGAGGCCGTCCACCCCCTTGCCCAGCATGCGCGCCAACGCGCGGCCGATGCTGCCGAGGCCGGCGATTCCGACGCGGGTGCTGGGCATCTGGGTCTCCGTCGATGCGCTGTGCCTTGACCGCCGCCGCACCGGCCGGCAAGGCTTCGCCCTTGTCCGGGAGGATAGCATGAGCAGGTCGGTTCTGGCCGCCGCCGCGGCCGTGCTCGCGTTGGCGGGTGTCGCCGTCGCCGAGCAATGGCCGGCGCGGCCGGTCACCTTGGTGATCCCGTTCGCGGCCGGCGGCCCGACCGACGTGCTCGGCCGCGTCATCGCCCAGCGGCTCGGCGAGATCCTCGGCCAGCAGGTGGTGGTGGAGAACGTCGGCGGCGCCGGCGGCATGACCGGCGCGCAGCGCGTCGCGCAGGCGCAGCCCGACGGCTACCAGGTGGCGCTCGGCACCGTCGGCACCCACGCGCAGAACCAGTCGCTCTACAAACGGCCGCTCTACAACGCCGTGACCGACTTCGTGCCGGTGGCGCTGATCGCCGAGGTGCCGCTGGTGCTGATCGCGCGCAAGGACCTGCCGGCAGCGACGCTCCCCGAGTTCATCGCCTACGCCAAGGCGAACCAGGCGAAGATGACGTTCGGCTCCGCCGGCAGCGGCTCGGCGACCCATCTCGGCTGCGTGCTGCTCAATACCGCCATGGGCACCGACATCACCCACGTGCCCTATCGCGGGACCGGGCCGGCCATGCAGGACCTCGCCGCCGGCCGCATCGATTTCCTGTGCGAGGTGATCTCGACCGCGCTGCCGCAGATCCGGGGCGGCACCGTGCAGCCGATCGCCACCCTCACCCGGACGCGCTCGCCGGTGCTGCCGGATCTGGCGAGCGCACACCAGCAGGGGCTCGCGAATTTCGAGGCCTATACCTGGAACGCGCTGTTCCTGCCGCGCGGCGCGCCCGCGGACATCGTCAAGCGCCTGCACGATGCGACCGTCGAGGCGATGGACACGCCGCTCGTGCGCGAGCGTCTCGAAGGCCTCGGCGCGACACTGGTCGCGCCCGAGCGGCGCTCGCCCGAATATCTCGCCGGCTTCGTCAAGAGCGAGATCGACAAATGGGCCGCCCCCATCAAGGCGAGCGGCGTCTCGGCGGATTGAGCACGCTTCACCTCTCCCCGCTTCGCGGGGAGAGGTCGGATCGCGAAGCGATCCGGGTGAGGGGGCCCAGGGGTGCGCTTGTGTAAAGGCCCCCTCATCCCGACCTTCTCCCCGCAAGCGGGGAGAAGGAGTCCGCCTACCCCACCCACAATTTGCTGAACTGCGTCGCGACCACCTGCTCGTAGGGCACCGGCCCGGACAGCAGCCCCAAATCCTGCGCGAACCGGTTCATCCCGGCGACCGTCGCCGGCGAGATCGCCGCGTCGTAATAAGGCAGGTCGCGCCGGATCAGTTCGGCGATCAGCGCCGCCTGCTCGGGCGGAAACAGTTTTTCGCCGACCTTGGTCGCAAGGTTGGCGTCGCGCTTGAGCGCGCACTGCGTCTTGACGATCGCGCGAACGGCGGCGGCCGCCGTCTCCGGCGCGCGCGCGATCAGCGCCTCGGTCGTGGCGATCGTCGCCAGGGTGTAGTCGAACGCCGCCTTCGGGCCGTCGCCGCGGCGCACGTCGAGCACCATCGTGCCGACCCCGCGCCGCACCGCCACCTCGGCCCCCATGCCGTTCGCCCAGAAGCCGTCGATCTTGCGCTCCTCCAGCGCCCTGGCGGCGGTCAGGCCGAAATTGGCGCCGGCGCCGGCCGCGCCCGGCACCGGCGCGATCTTCACGTCATCGCGCACGAGATCGACGCCGGCCTCGATCAGCAAGCGCCGCAGGCCCATCTCGACCCACGGCGCCGCCCCGATGCTGCGGCCCTTGACCACGGAAAGATCGCCGCGCCGGGCGCCGAGATCGGCGCGCATCACCAGGAACCAGTACATGCCCCGCGCCTGCGCGCATAAGAGCTTCACGCCGCGCCAGTCGGGAAATGCCGCCAGCGCCGAATGCGCCGAGCCGCCGACGAAATCGACCGCGCCGTCGCGCATGGCCGCATAGGCCTTGTCGACCGGGAAGATCAGCTCCAGGGAGACGTCGAGCCCTTCCTGTTCGAAGAATCCGAGCTCCACCGCCGCCTCGGCGGGAAAGTACGAGTTCGAGATCATGTCGGGCACGGCGAGTTTCATGGGGAGGGTTCCGCTGTCAAACACTCGACTCGTCGTCGCCCGGCTTGACCGGGCGACCCAGTAACTACGACCGGAGAATGCTGGACGGTCGCGCGCAAACCCTCTCGCCCGTGCTTACTGGACTGCCCGCCTTCGCGGGCAATGACGACCGAAGGACGTCACTTTCCTAACATCTCCAGCGCCTTCCGCCGCACGCCGTCGTTGACCATGCCGGCAAGGTCGACCGGCTTCGTCAGGTTGCCGGTGCGCACCAGCAGGTCCTGCATCCAGGCGAGCTTGTCGCGCGGGATCGCCATCTGCGGATCGATCGCCGAGAGCCGCACCACCTCGTCGAAAATGTACGCCGCGCGCGCGTCGTCCGGCTTCTCGCCGGTGATCTCCTTGGTCAGCCTGATCTCCTCGTCGCGATTGGCGAGCGCGTGGCGCAGTCCCGCCATCTGCGCGGCGAGGAAGCGCGCCGCGTCGTCGCCGCGCGCGGCCAATGTCTTGCCGCCCACATAGGTGCAGAAGCGCAGGTAGTTCGGCGCCACGTCGTGCCCGTGCACGAACAGCCTAAGGCCGGATTTCGCGGCGAGCGGGACGAACTCGGTCGAGGCGGTCGCGACGTCGACGGTGCCGGCCGCGAGCGCGCGGTAGCGGTCGGCATCGCTCCCCAGCATGGCGAAGCGCACCTCGGACGCCGGAATGTTGTTGGTTTCGAGCACCACCCGCGCCAGCAGATCGGGCAGCGCGCCGGGCGCAGAAATCGCGAACGACTTGCCTTTGAGGTCCTGCGGCGTCGCGATCGCCGGTTTGGCGAAAATGCCGTAGGTGAGCGCCGGCCAGTAGCAGCCGATGATGCGCACGTCGGCGCCGCGCGAGGCGGCGATCATCGGCCCGCCGGGGCTTCCCTCGTAGCTGTCGAGCTCGCCGGCGAGCAGCGCCTTGAGCGCGAGCGCATCGCCCTTGAACTGCACCATCTCGATGGTGAGCCCCTGCTTCTCGGCAAAGCCGCCGCGGCTGGCCATCATGACGAAGCCGGCGTCGCTCTTGGCCTCGACGATGCCGTGCCGCCACGTCCTGGGTTGCGCCTGCGCCGGCACAAATGCCACGCCGGCGGCCAGCAGGCACAGGGTCCAAACAAAAAGCTTCCCCGCTTGCCGTGTCATCTTCCTATTCCTGGTTCGGCGGCACCGGATCGGCGTCGCGCTCGCGATCGACCGGCGTGTTCATGGCCACGTCCGCGCGCCGTTGCGCCTCCAGCTCGGCGCCGAGCGTGAAATACTCCCCCGCCGCCGCCATCCGCGCCTGCCGCTCCAGCTCCGCCGGCCAGTACCCGAGGTCGTAGCCGTGCCACGGCGCTTCCGGCTTGAGCGGCGGCAGGCCGAGGCGTTCCCAGATCGCCCGCGCGTTCTCCATGAATTCGCGCTTCGGCAAGGCGACCGGTGCGTACGTGCCCTTGAGCGTGGCATTGATCAGCACCGCGGCGGTCTCGCCGCCGTCGCGCGGCCCGCGCGGCCCGTGGCCCGGGTCCTTGTGCGGGACGAGCTGGAGATCGTGCTGCGGCTGGCAGCGGTAGGACATCGCCCAGAACAGCGCGTCGGCGTTCTCCGGATCGATGTCCTCGTCGATGGCGACGATCCATTTGCCGGCGAAGCGATGCAAGGTCGAGGCGCCGTGCAGCGCGCGCCATACCTCGGTTTCCGGCGTGCCGCGCGCGAACTGGACGGCGATCAGCGCATAGAGGCTGGTGAGCGGCTCGTGCATGGCGACACGCTTGACGCCGCGGATGCCGAGCGCCGACGTTAGATGATTGAGAAACAGGGGCTCCATGGCGACGCGCCGGATCACGCTCGATTCGCTCGGCGTCACCTGGCTGATGAACGAGGTGAGGATCGGATGCCGGCGGCGGGTGATCGCGGTTACGTCCATGAAGGCGTTGTATTCCTGCAGATTGACGTAGCCGTGCGATTCCCCGAACGGCGCTTCCGGCTCCAGCAGATCCGTGTTGATCAGGCCTTCGATCACGATCTCGGCTTCGGCCGGGACCAGGAGGTCGACGGTCTTGGCGCGCACCACGTTGATCGGCCCGCCCGCGAGCCCGCCGGCGACCGCCAGCTCGTCGAGGTTCTCCGGCAGCTTCTGCACGGCCGTATAGGACACGGCCGGCGGGCAACCGACCACCACGGCGCAGGGCAGGGGCTCGCCGCGCGCCTTGCATTTGAGCCAGTGGGCATAGATGCCGGCGCGCAGCTCGACCGACGGGTTCATGCCGAGGCGGCGCGGCGCCTTGAGCTGGCCGCGATAATTGCCGACGTTCTGCACGCCGCTGTCCGGGTCCTTGGTGACGTAATGGCCGGCCGACAGGTAGGGCGCATTGTCCCAGCCGGGCGTCGAGATCGGCACCGGCAATCCGTCGAGCGCGCGGCCCGGCGCATCGAGCGCGTCGCCGATGATTGCGACTTCCTGGCACGGCGCGGCGGTCACGAGGCGCGGCGCGATCGGCGCCGCGATCGCCTCGAGCCAGGTCGCGCCGATCTCCTCGAGCGGCTTGCCGAAGCCGATGCGGTAGATGTCGTGGTTGCCGGCGAGGCCCGCAATCAGCACCGCGCCGTCGTAGCGCCGGCCTTTTGAATCGGTCGGCTGGGTGAACAGGAACGCCTTGCGCTCCGCCGCCGGGATGCCGCCGCGATATTGCCAGCGCACCAGCGGATGCATCTCCGTGTCTTTGTTGATCGGCTCGTCGACCACGACCAGCAGGCCGGCGCGCGCCAGCGCCAGCACGTGCTCGTGCAGGTCGGGGTAGCAGCGCTCGTGCTGCGGGCTCCCGCGGTAGCGCGCCAGCGCCGGATGCGAAGCGCTGTCCTTGCGCTCAAGCACGCACGCCTCCGACCGCGTCGCGGATCGCGCCGGCCGCCGCGACCAGGTCGGCATCGCGCCCCGCGAAGCCGAGCACCTGCAGGCCGAGCGGCAGGCCGTCGTCCTCGAGCAGCGGCAGCGACACCGCCGGCACGCCGAGCAGCGAGCCCGACACCACGAAGATCGGATCTCCGGTCCAGTCGAGCCCGAGCGGCGCGGCGCCGGGGGCCGAGAGGGTGACCGCGGCACCGCAGATGGCGGCAAGCTCGGCGAATTGCGCGCGGATGCGCGCGCGTTCGCCGATCAGGTTCTCATAGTGGCCCTCGTCCATCGCCTCGGCGTTCTTCAGCCGCTCCAGCATGCTTGCGCTCAGCGCGCCGGGATCGCGGCGATGATAGGTGTTGAGCGGCCATACCCACTCCCATTCGTTGATGGCGCGGGTGATCGGCATCGCGTCGCCGAGCGCCGTCTCGACCTTCTCGACCAGCGCATTGTCGCGGCGGGTGAGGATTTGGACGCCGGCGGCGCGCAGCCGCGCGACCGCGCGGTCGAGCTCCTGCCGGGCGTCCGCGGTGGCGACCGGCCAGCCGGGCGTTTCCAGCGCGGCGACGGTGTCGGGTGTCTTTGGCGCCGGCGGCAGCATCGGGCCGGCGAGGCGCGCGAAGCCCGGATCGCCGCCCGCGCGACGCGCGATCTCGCGCGCGACCACCCAGGCGTCCTCGAGGGTGGCGGCGATCGGGCCGGTGCAGCTCTGGCTGAGGAAATCGTGGCTGCCGCCGCGGTTGATGGCGCCGACCGTCGGCTTGAAGCCGACGCAGCCGCAAAAGCTCGCTGGCCGCAGGATCGAGCCGACCACCTGGGTGCCGAGCGCGGCCGGCACCATGCCGGTCGCCACCGCCGCGGCCGAGCCGCTGCTCGATCCGCCCGGCGTGCGGCGCGGATCGTGCGGGTTGCGGGTGCCGCGCGGGTGGGTGGCGGCGAACTCGGTGGTGACGGTCTTGCCGACGATGACCGCGCCCGCCTCGCGCAGCGCGTACACCGCCGCCGCGTCGCGCTCGCCGCGCCAGCCGGCAAACAGCGGCGAGCCCATCTGGGTCGGCATGTCGTAGGTTTCGATGACGTCCTTGATGCCGACCGGCATGCCGTCGATCGCCGAGCGCGGCTTGCCGGCGCGGAAGCGGTCGCTCGCCGCATCCGCGGCCCTGCGCGCGCCCTCGAGGTTCAGCTCGACGAACGCGCCGACTGCCGACTCGTTGGCCTCGATCGCGGCAAGGCAGCGCTCGAGATATTTGCGCGGCGTATCGGCGGCCGCGGAAAACTCCTTGCTGGCTGCGAGGAACGGCCGCATCGCGAAGGTCTGCGCCGCCGGTTCTGCGAGTGTCATCACGCGTCCTTCCTTCTTCTTTCCCCCGGCGCAGCGCAGCGCGAAGCGGTGGGCTGCAGACCTGGGGTCCACGTTCAAATACAAGCTGGACCCCGGATCAGCGGTGCACCGCACCGGAAGTCGGGTATACCCGACTTCCGATGCGCTGCACCGCATCCGGGGAACAGCCTTTCACGCGTCCTCCAGCGTCATCGCCGCCACGCGGCGCTGGCTTGCGATCATCGAGCTGCGCAGCAGGAACTCGCGCGCGCGTTTCGGATCGGCCGCGATCGCGCGCAAATCGTCGAGGTTGCGCCGGCGCGCGTGGGGATCGCGTGCCTCGAGCCGCTTTTTGTTGGCGATCGTCTGCTCCTGCACGAACTCGGTCGCCACCGTGCGCCGTTGCAGATCATAGAGATCGAGCAGGCGGTCGGGGGCGCCGTCGAGCAGAATTTTCGCGATCCGCTCCGATGCGTTGGCGGCGTCCTGCAGGCCGCCGTTGAGGCCCATGCCGCCGATCGGATTGTTGACATGGGCGGCGTCGCCGGCCAGCACCACGCGCCCGGCGCGGAACCGGCTCGCCACGCGCTGGTGCGTCACATAGAGATTGCGGTGCACGATCTCGTAGGGCTCGGCCGCCGGGAAGAATCGCTGCAGCCGCACCTGCACCGCCTCGTCGCTCATCAGCTCCTCGTCGGAGAGGGCCGGGTCCGTGGGATAGACGGTGCGCCACAGGCCGGGCGGACCGCCGGCGGACACCTTGAAGCAATTGCACCATTCGTCGGGGTCCGCGAAGTAGCTGCGGTAGCAATAGCCGCGCGACGCCGCGAAATCGAACGGCGTCGTGAGCACGATGAAGCGCTCCGGCCAGGTGAACCCCTCGAACGCAATGCCGCACTGCTTGCGCGCGGTGCTGCGCCCGCCGTCGGCGCCGATCAGATAGGCGCCGGTGTGCGAACGCAGACCATCGGGGCCGCGCACGCCGGCGGTGACCGAGCGACCGTCCTGCGACACCTCGACCACCTCGTGGCCGAACAGCACCTCGACGTTCGGCAGCGCCGCGAGCCGCTCCAGGATGAGCCGCGCGGTCTTGAACTGCTCGCACTGGACGACCAGCGGGTAGGGCGTGTCGTTCTCGAGCAGCGCATGGTCGAACTCGGCGACCTTGCGGCCGGTCGGCCGGTCCCAGAATTGGAAGATCGGCGCCACCAGCCCGACCCGTGCCACTTCCTCAGCGAGCCCCGCCGCGCCGAGCAGTTCGAGCGTCGCCGGATGGGTGGTCGCCGCGCGTGGGTCCGGCTGCGGCTGCGCGTTCTCGTCGAACAGCCGCACCGGCAGCCCGTGCCGGCCGAGCAGCAGCGCGCAGAACAGCCCGACCGGCCCGCCGCCGGCGATCAGCACCCTGCGGTCGTCATGCGTCATGCGCGGCACGGTACGTTCTATGCGCCCCGTCCGGCAACGTCCTTGTGGCGTCCGTAGCGGTGCAATGGGCAGGCGCGCAGCCTCCGTCGGCGGGGTCGATCGGCTTCCGCGCAACCCGGCGGAATGCTATCGTCCGCGCCGATCCCGGGTCGTCCCGGGACCGCGGACAATCGAGCATAAACGTCGCGCCCCCGGGGAGAGACACGCCATGAGAAGACTCGCATTTTTGCTCGCCATGATATTCGCCGCCGTTGCGCCGGCCAATGCGCAGATCGTGACCAAATATTCCGGGATCCAGCCGCTCGACCATCCGTCGAGCTACGCCGAGGATTACTTCGGCGAGCAGGTCAATCTGCTGACCAAGGGCGCCGTCAAGGTCGAGGTCCACCACAATACCCAGCTCGGCGACGCCGTCGCCAATGTGCAGAGCATTCGCAACGGCACCATCGGGTTCACCACCGTCTCGGCCTCCAACGTCAACCAGGTCGTGCCGCAGATGGACATGTATTCGCTGCCGTTCCTGTTCAAGAGCGAGGCGCATTTCTGGTGGTTCCTCGCCCAGCCGCAGGCGGAGGAGCTTGCCAAGCTGCTCGAGCCCAAGGGCATGAAGGTCCTCGGCTACATCGATTCCGGCTCGCGCAATTTCTTCACCCAGAAGGCGGTGCGCACGCCGGCCGACCTCAAGGGCCAGAAGATCCGCGTGATGGCCTCGCCGGTGATGGTGAAGACGATGGAGGCGCTGGGCGCCACCGGCGTCCCGGTCGCCTGGGCCGAGCTCTATACCGCGCTGCAGACCGGCGTCGTCGACGGCGCCGAGAACAACCATCCGTCGGTCGTGTCCAAGAAATTCTACGAAGTGACGCGATACTACACCCTCGACGAGCACATGCGCATTCCGGACCTGCTGATCGTGTCGATGAAGTTCTACAACCAGCTCACCGACGAGCAGAAGAAGGCGCTCGTCGAGGCCGGCGCGCGCACCCAGGCTTATATGCGTGGGGCGTGGAAGATTTCCGAGATGAAGGACATCGAAGCGCTGAAGACCCGTTTCGCGGAGATCATCAAGGTCGACAAGCAGCCGTTCGTCGACGCGGTCGGTCCGCTGGTCAAGGAGGAGGGCAAGCGGCTCGGGGTCGAAAAGACCATCGACTTCATCCTCGACAGCCAGAAGAACTTCTGATCGCGCAGGCGGCGCGCGCGGGACAGCACAACGGTCGCCGCCCCGCGCGGCACTCGGGGGCATCGTGACGTTCGTCAAACTGTTCAGCCGCCTGGTCGACGGCCTGGTCGCCGTCGTGCGCTGGTTCTGCATCGCGCTGGCCGGCGCGCTCTTCGTCATCATCGTAGCCGCGATCGTCGCGCGCTACGGGTTCGGCCGGGCGGTGTCGTGGACCGAGGAGGTGCCGCGCTATCTGCTGATCTGGATCTCGTTCCTCGCGGCGGCGGTGTGCGTGCTGCGCCGCGAGCACGTGGGATTCGACGTTCTGTTCAACGCGCTGCCGCCGCGTCCCCGCCGCGCGCTTGGCGTCCTCCTCACCGCGATCATCTTCGGCTTCGGGTGGATCGTGTTCCGCTACGGCATCGTCTTCGTGGAGGACTTCGGCAGCGACCTGATGGAGACGATCCCCTTCACCAACTATTGGTACTACCCGGCGATGCCGATCTCCGGATTCCTGATCATGGTGTTCGCCCTCAAGCTCATGGCCGACGAGATCACGCGCCCGGACGCGGGCTCGCTGACCGGCACGATCGTAGACTAGCCGTGACTCTCGTCATCCTCGGAGCGGCCTTCATCCTCCTGATGGCGCTCGGCATGCCGATCTCGTTCGCGGTCGGCGTCGCCTCGGTGCTTGCCACCTTTCTGCTGCCGGGCGTGGATAACGCCACGATCGTCCAGCGCATGCTCACCGCGATCAACACCTTCCCCCTGCTCGCGGTCATCTTCTTCGTGTTCGCCGGCACGCTGATGGCGCGCGGAGGGATTGCGCGCCGGCTGGTGCTGATGGCCGAGGTGCTGGTCGGCTGGCTGCCGGGCAGCCTCGCCCAGATCGTCTGCGTCGCCTCCATGTTCTTCGGCGGCGTCACCGGATCGGCGGTCGCCGAGGTCTCGTCGATCGGCGCCATGATGATTCCGGCGATGGAGAAGGACGGCTACAGCAGGCGGTTCGCCACCGCCATCGTGCTGACCGCCGCCACCATGGGACCGATCATCCCCCCCTCGATCGGCATGATCGTGTTCGCCCATGTCGCCGGCACGGTGTCGATCGCGGCGCTCTTCCTCGCCGGCGTGGTCCCCGGAATCCTGATCGGCCTCTCGCTGATGGTCGCGTCGTTCGTCCACGGCAAGCTCTATCACCGCAAGACCCTGCCGCGGCTCAGCCGGCGCGAGAAGATCCGCCGCGTCCTCGACGGCATGGCCGGCGTCTTCACCATGGTCATCATCCTCGGCGGCATCATTTCCGGCGTCTTCACCGCCACCGAGGCCGGCGCGGCGGCGTCCGTCTACGCGCTGTTCCTCACCGTCTTCGTCTATCGGGAGATCAGGATTTCCGACCTGCCGGAAATCCTGTGGGAATGCTGTCTCACCAATGCCGTGGTGATGATGCTGATCGCCACCTGCTCGGTCTATGCGTGGATTCTGACGTACGAAAATCTGCCGACGATGCTCGCCGAGAATTTCTTCAACCTGATTCAGAGCAAGTGGGCGTTCCTGCTCATCCTCAACGTCTTCCTGCTGATCGTCGGCATGTTCGTCGACATGACCCCGGCGTTGATCATGCTGGTGCCGATGCTGATTCCGCTGGCGATGAAATTCGGCATCGATATGGTGCAGCTCGGCATCATCATGGTGATCAACCTCGCCTACGGCCTGACCACCCCGCCGGTCGGCACCGCCTTGTTCGTCGCCCTCAAGGTGGCGAAGCTGCCGATGGACAAGATCGTCGCGCCGCTGCTGCCGCTGCTCGGCTGCATGACGGTGGTCCTGCTGTTCGTGACCTATGTGCCGGAAGTCTACATGTGGCTGCCGCGCGGCTTCGGCCTGGTCAAATAGCCGTTCAAGGGATTACCCGCGCACCGGCAGCTTCGTCACCTTGTATCCGTGCCCGATGTTGCGCCCGCGCACCGGGTCCTCGAGCTCGAAGTCGAACCGGTCGGTTGCGCGCACCGGCCCGATCGTCGGCAGTGCGCCGCCGAACATCATCGTGCCTTCGGCGAGCGACTTGCCGTCCGCGTAGCGCGCGATCAGATTGTGCCCGGCGATCATCTGCGCGCACGTGCCCTCCTGGTAAAGCACGCGCTTGCCGCCTTCGGTGACATGGGCGCGCAGCACGAGGCGGTCCCAATGGCCGGCCACGTCGTCATAGGGCCAGAACGTCGCGGCGATCGGCTTGTCGCACAGCTGCTTCGACAGCGTGATGCCGAATTTTTCCGCTTCGCGGTCGGTGTGGTCGGAGCCGGTGCCGACCCACAGGCGGCCCGCGTGCTGGAGCAGGATGAACTCGACCTCGCCGCCGGAGCCGTCGCCGATCGCCTCGATGGTGTCGCCGGTCGTCACCCGCGCGGCCGCCACGCGGTAGAAGATCGGCGTCGTCGCCGGCGGTTTCACGCCGATATGCGCCAATT
>DASPZC010000457.1:0-9521 GCA_035636455.1 Xanthobacteraceae bacterium | reverse complement strand
CCCGGGTGCTCCGGCTCGGCGAGGAAGCGGTTGAGGTCGTCGATCGCGACGGTGGCGTGCATGGCAAGCTCGGTGCCGGCCGCCTCGCCTTTTCGGCGGCCGGTTTCCGGGTCGGTCTCGCCCAGCGCGAACCCGCCCTTCATCGTTTCGCGGAAGGTCAATCCCAGCGTCTGGCCAGCCATGCGGTCGCTCCCGTCATGCTCCAGAGCATGTCCCGTTCCTTCGGAATCGGAACATGCTCTAGAATCGTTGAATGGCGCATGTTCTTACCGGCGAACCGGTATCCACTTCGCCGGAACATGCGCTAATTCTCCCAGCGTCCGGGCACGGGCGCCGACGGCGGGGGAAGCCATTCCTGGCTCTGCCCCAATCCAATCACGCTCTCCAGGCCCTCGGGCGGAGTGGCGGGCGGCGCCTCGTAGGAAAGGAACCAGTTCTCGAAATGATCATCGAGCACGCCCGTCACCTCCGGCAGATAGAGGGTGGCGATCGGATCGGGCTCGAGCCCGATCTGCTTGAGGATTTGCACCCGCGGCACGTCGCCGATCACCAGCTTGCCCGCGCCCTTGTTGAACAGCGAGAAGCCGGCCTTGCCGGAAAAGTAGATCAGCGACTTCATCAGCATGCCGCGAAAGCCGGAATAATTGACGGCGCCGGTGCTGACGGGCAGCCAGATCGAGCGTGGCCGCTTCACCGCCACATAGACGCCGAGCTGGCCGTCGAGGTCGTACTGACTCGAGATCGCGCGCTCGCCCTCGATGTAATTGAGGTTGGCCCGATGTTTGGGCATGCCCCAGATGCCCTTGCCGCCTTTGACGGACACCTCGGTGCTCACCGGCAGGTCGTAGACCCATTGGCCGGTCGCGTAGAATCGCTGGAACACGGCGGGCAAGAACCGCGGCGCCGGGCGGCTTCCGTGCGTGCAGGCGAGCGCAATGCTGAACTCGATGTACTTGCCGATGTTGGTGTCGCGATAATCGATCACCGTCACCAGAAGGACGCCCTTGTTCCACAGGACGTAGGGATGGATCTCGTTGCCCTGGAGCAGCGCGCGCGCCTTGACGGGATCGACCGGAAAGGCGGCGAGGATGGCCGACGACTTGATGCCCTGCACCGGCATCCTGAACGGAATGCCGTCGACCAGGGCGTAGCGGCCGGTCTGTCGGGAGATGCGGCGAGGCTGGAACATGAGCGAGCGTCCCGGCTGTCAGTGCTTGTCGAGCTCGGAGATCAGCAGCGGAAAAATCTCCCGGGCGGAGTCCTTTCCGATGAATACGTCGAGATGGCCGTAGCCGGGCAGGACGTGGAGCGCGTGATAATTGCGGCGGTGCCGATCGAAATAGTCGAATGTCTCGACTTGGCTCGCAAACAGGAAACAGCGATTGAGCTCGCCCGCCAGGAACACGAACCGCGCGTCGGTTTCCGGCGGCCGGACGCCGAACTCGGCGGGCAGTCCGGGCAGATTGTCGATCGCGACGAGATGCCCGGCCTTCACGCAGCGGTAGATCTGCTCGAAGAAGCGCACCGGCACCTTGGCGAACTCGTGCTTGATCCACTCGTGCGTGGCATCGTTGAGCTTCTCGTGGCTCCACAGCGTCGGAAACCCGACCCCATAGGTGAAGCTGACCAGCCGGCACACCGTGTTGTCGCATTCGTGGTGCGTCGCGCGCACGAAGGCGGTGATCAGCTTGGCCAGCAGCGTGGGCGCCTCGATCCCCCATTGCGGGTCGAGATAGTCGAGCAGGCGCCCCAGCAGCGGCAACGTCAAGCGGAATTTGGTCATGGTGACCGACGGAATGCGCGGGTGAAGCGCCACCGCGTTGGAGACGATCGTCGTCACCTGCGGCACCAGCCCGGCGACAGCCGACATCATGAAGCTGGTCGAGCCCTGGCAATGGATGACCGCCTTGATCTTGTCGCTGCCGGTCTCGCGCACGACGGTCTCGACCGCCTTCGGATGATCGTACAGGGCCGCCTTGTCAAGCGACCACGGATTGGCGGGGAAATCGATGCTGGCGCGCCAATTCTCCAGCCAGACGTCGTAGCCGTGGGCGACGAGCGCTTGAACGACGGTCGTGTCGACCGGGGGACGGAAGAGGTTCGCGCGCACGCCCGCCCCATGCACCAGCAGCACCGGACCGCGCGACGGCGCATTCCGTCCGCGCACATGGATGAGATTGAGCGGCATGCCGTCGCCGGCGGTGAACGGGACGACGACTTGCTCGAGATCGTGCGGGCCGATGTTGTCCCCCATGGGCCGTCCCTGTTTGGCCGAGCCTGCCGTGGAGCGGTGCGCGAGAGATGTGGGGTAGCGCGGCATTTTCCGGTCCGGCTGATCCGGACCGACGTAAGAACATTGCCGTTTCGCAACCTAAAGCGTCACACAGAAGACGCCGCCTGTAAAGCGAGACAATCGCGCGAATGCGCCGTTTGGCGGCGCGCCGGCTTGATCACAACCGGCGCGGTCACCAGCGAGGCCGGAGTGCCGGCTGGATAGACGCCGGCGCCGCTGCGGCGCCGGACCCTCGTCAGAGGGGCAGCGGCCCGACCGCCCGCTCGACCGCCTTGAGCGCCTGGGCCGAGATGGTGAGAGTCGGGTTGGCGGCAAGCGCACCGGGCATGGCCGAGCCGTCAACCACGAAGAAGCCCGGATGCACGGCGAGCGGATCGGTCGACTTCTTGCCGCCGTCGTAGAGCTGACCGAACTCGTTGACCACGCCTTCCGCCATGGTCGGCCCGATCCGACAGCCGCCGAGCGGATGGGTGACGACCACCGTCCTTCTGTCGAGTACCGGGAACAGACCTTCCCATGTCGGCAGCGGGGTGTAGCTGCCGCCCATGGCGAAGCTCAACTGCTGCATCATCTGCTCGACTTTGCTGAAGCATTGTTGATCGCCGATCGGCTTGTCCGCCGGCCAATCGAGATCGAGCTCATCCCCTTGCAGGGAGAAGACGCCGTTCGCCTCGTCTTCACCCATGGCATTGAAGAAGAACACGTCGTCGATCAATTCAGCTTCGGTAGCGTGACGGTCCTTGCTGGCATCGCGGTCCTTCCTGCCGAACAGCCGCTCCTTGATCGATCCGAGCAGCGATCCGATGTTCGACGAAGTCTGGCCGCCGACGAAAGCGGCCGGGTCCGTCAATGCAAGCAAAGCCTTGCGGTCATTGAGGCCGGTTCGGACAATGCGCGCAAACATCGAGGGGATGCCGCTGTCTTCGATGGTATAGTGCCGGCCATCGATCGCGAAGCGAACCTCGCAGGTGTTGATCGGGCCCCGCGTCGGATAAACGCTCGCTTTGGCGGGTTTTCCGTCCGCGCCCAGGACCGGCTTGCCGTCGGGGCCGATCATGGCGGTGCCGACTGCGAGCGCGCCGAAATCGCCGTTGGTGGAGAAGCCGGTACCGACCTTGTCGCTCAATGCCAATCCGACGTCACGCTGCGACCGTAACAGGATCTCAGTGGTACCAAGCACGCCGGCAGCGAGGAATATTTGCGAGGCGCGCGCCGTGCGCAACTCGCCATCGAGGTTGGTGCCGCGCCGATCGAGATAGGTGACCTCGTAGCCGTCGCCGACGCGCTTGATGGTGCGGACCTCGGATTCGGACGACAGCGTCACCCGCGCGTCCTTCGAGAGCACCCACTTGAACAAAGTCTTGTTCAACGTATGGCGCGCCTGCGGCAGGCAACCCAGCATGCAGCGCCCCTGGCGCTCGCAAAACGTATGGCTGCCGTCGGCTTCGGGTGCGGCTCCATGGACATATTCAGTGATCGAGAGATTGAGCGGAGACCACGGCATCTCGATGCCGAACTGTTTCGACACGAGAGCCGAAGCATCACGCAACGCGCGACTGCGATCGAGCAGCAGGTAGCCCTTGTTCGCGAGCTTGTCGGGGTCCTGGGCGGGATCGAGTTTGGCGCCGAGCTTTTCCGGGGCGACCCCGGGCGGCAACGGGATCTTGGTGACGACCTTGCTCAATTTGCCGCGGTACTTCTCCATGTAGCGCTCGGCGCGATCGTAATCGATTCCTTTCAGGCCAATGCGGTCGAGCACCGCCGGCTGTGCGCGCAGATTCACGTTCGAATAGATCAGCGAGCCTCCGCCGACGCCGCTTGCGGTGAGGACGTGCGCCTGGCGGAACATGCGGTAGTTATGCAATCCATATGGATTTTCCTCGTGATAGCGATTGGCCAGGAGATCGAGCAGCCCGAGCGCGTGGTCGGGGCGAGGCCAATATTGCACGCGCAGCCCCTTGCCCTTCGCCCAGTCCCCCACGGCGTTGCCGGGAGCAGTTGGGGCACCGAGGGTCTCCGGGGTGATCCAGAAAGTTCCCCGCTCGATGACGAGGGTCTTCTTGCCGTGCGCGCTCAGAGCGATCGTCGCGATGGTGCCGCCGAACCCGGTGCCGATCACGATCGCGTCGTAGACCTCCTGAGCAATGGCCTCCTTCGAGGTCAGCACGCCAAGCCCGGCCGCGACCGCTCCCGCGGCCGCCCCCTTGAACGCATCGCGCCGCGTGATCGACTGCGGTCCGCCGCTCGTCATGGTCGCCTCCTCGCGGTTGGATTTGTTCACGATAGTCTCACACCAGCGCCGGCCGGGATGTGTGAGCTAACTCACACATCCTATCTTTCAGGTAGCAACATACAAATGGCAAAAGCTGGATTTGACGAAAACTGATTCCCAAATCGGACCATGGGCAGGCTTTTCAGACGCTCGCCGCTTCGTGACGCCGGGACGACCGTCGAGGCTTGATCGCGACCCGCGCGCGCCCATGTGAAGGCCCATGAGCATCGCGCGTTTCCTGATCATCCTCGGGCTGGCGATCCTGGTGATGGGGCTCGCCTGGCCGCTGCTGTCCAGGCTCGGCCTCGGGCAACTGCCGGGCGACATCGTCATCAAGCGCAGCAACGTCACGTTCTACTTCCCGCTCGTGACGTGTCTCATCCTGAGCGTCGTCGTCAGCCTGATCTTCGCTTTGTTCGGCCGCTGATCCACCGCCGGCTCAGTGCCCGGGCAGCACCAGCACCTTGGGGTTCGCCGGCAAGGCCGCCTTCGAGAGCACGAGCGAGGGCGTGTCGGCCATCTCGACGTCCCAGTCCTGCTTCACGCGGGAGAGAAAGCGGTTGAGCGTGTACGAGCCGAAAAAGTGCATCGGGATCATCAGCGGCGCCTTCAAGGCATGCAGCACCTCGACCATGCCGTCGAGGTCGAGCGTATAGCTCCCGTCCACCGGCACCAGCACGACATCGACGCGGCCGATGTCATTGAGCTGCTGCTGGGTGAGCGTGTGATGCAGATGGCCGAGATGGGCGATGCACAACTGGGCAACCTCGAAGATGAAGATCGAGTTGCCGTGCCGTTCGGTGCCGCCGCCCCAGTCGCGGATATTGGTGGGAACGTTGCGCACCCGCACGTCCTGGAACGAGAGGTCGTGATCGGCCGGCTTGCCGTCGGGCGCCCAGCCGCGCAGCACGAACTTGATCGCCGGATCGGGGCGATCGGTGTAGTGCGTCGAGTGGGCGTGGTTCATGGTGATGATGTCGGGGCGGATCGGCGGCTTGACGTAATCGTTGTAGTCGGTGGCGATGCGCACCAGGCGCGGGCTTTCGATCAGGAAGGTGGAATGTCCGACATAGGTCAGCCGCACCTGGCCGTCCTCGAGCCCGGCAAGCCTGACCGCCGCCGGAATAACGCGCGGGGCGTCGAGCGCGACGAGGCCGGGGCAGCGATCCGCCAGCTCGGCACTGGGCGGCGCGGCCGGAGCCCGCTCCTGCGCCAGGGCGGCAAGCGGAAATGCTGCAATCGCTGCCAACGCGACCGCGAACGAGGTGCTTGCCATGCTGCTCTCCCGCGCGATGGTACGCGGCGGGATATAGCATGGCGGGGCGGGACAGCCGCGGGGCGGCGCGTCACGAACGTGCGATCGTGCGCCGGCGCCGCGGCGCCGGTCGGATGAATCAATTCCTGGGCGGGTGGGGGGCGCTATCGCCGCTGCACGATCAGGCCCTTGGGCGTCACCACGACCCACTGGCCGTCCTGGCGCTTGATTTCCTGGACGCGGCCGATGCCGGGAAGCGGATCGCCCGGCGCAATTTCGATGATGCCGTAGCGGCGACCTTCGACGAGGGCGGAGCCGTCGTAGATCTTGCGCACGATCCAATCTTCGATGATCGGCGGTTTCGCGGCGGACTTCGAGTCGCCGGCGCCGGCCGGTGCAATCGAGCCGGTCGGCTCCGGCGACGGCGTGAGCGTCGTGACGCGCCGCTCCTGGGTGCGCTCGACCCGATCAAGCGTCTCGGTGATTTTCGCGAACTGTGCGTTGGCCGTCGACGTCGACGTGTTGATGCTGGTGCGCAGCGCCGCCAAGCTGTCGTTCAGGCTCTTCACGTTGGCGCGCAGCTGCGCCACCGTCTCCTTTAGCGCGCGAACCTCCTCGCCGGCCTCGTGCCGGACGGCCGGCGCCGCAACGGGCGTCTCGTGGTGCAGGCCGGCGACGCCGAGCGAACCAGCGATCGCGCCGAGGCTCGCGGCGACGGCAACGCAGGCCGCCAGCAGCGCAAAGCGGCTGCCGCGCGGCCCCTCGCGCCCGGCCGTTACCGGCCCCGCTGGGGTTGGCGGGACCGCGGCGCCGTCCGCCGGCGACGCGACGACCGGCGGCGCGTCGGGCTTGGGCGGCAGGACGGCGACGCGCGGCATCGGCGGCGGCTCCGGCGCCGGCACGATGGGGGCGGCAGCCTCCGGGATGACAACCTTGGCGGGCTCGATCGTCGCGCTTGCAGCCGTCGGCGTTTCGGTCCCGGCACGATCGGCGAGCGGCGTGGCGGCGATGGGCGGCCCGCTCGTGACGGCCGCCGGCTCGGCTTTGTCCGCGGCGACGTCCGTTGGGTTGGACATGGCAGTGATCCCGGTTGGAGATTCATCAACCGGTAACGAACTTTGCTTACCAATTGGTTACTGCGCGGAGCGCGCGTCTCGGCACCGCGCCGTTCAAACCGGCAATCCGTTCTGCTCGGCCAGCGCCTTGAGCGAGGTTTCCGGCCGGGCGCCGAGGTGGCCGATCACCTCGGCGGCCGCGAGCGCGCCGAGGCGCGCCGCGGTCTCGTGGTCGGTCCCGCGCGCGAGGCCGAACAGAAAGCCCGCCGCGAACAGATCGCCGGCGCCAGTCGTGTCGACCACCCGCTCGACCGGAAACGCCGGCACGGCCGTGACGCTGTCGCGGGTCATCACCACGCAACCCTTTTCGCCGCGCGTCACCACCGCGAGCCGCGCGTCCTGGCGCAGCGCCGCCGCGGCCGTGTCGAAGTCCGCGGTCTGATAAAGACTGCGCGTCTCGCTTTCATTGGCGAACAGGATGTCGACGGTTCCGCCGCGCACGAGTTCGCGGAATTCCTCGCGCCAGCGGTCGACGCAGAACGCGTCCGACAGGCTCAGCGCGACCGCGCGTCCCGCCGCGTGCGCGAGCGCGGCGGATTTGCGGAACGCGTCCTTCGCATTCATCGGATCCCACAAATAGCCTTCCAGATAGACGATCGCGCTGGCGGCGACCAACGCCGGATCGACGTCCGCGGGGGCGAGATGCTGGGCAGCGCCCAGATAGGTATTCATGGTCCGCTCGCCGTCGGGCGTCACGAAAATGTACGAGCGCGCGGTCGAAGGACCGCCGTCGGCGAACGGCGTCGCGTAGGCAACGGCGGCCGCGCGGATGTCGTGCGCGAAGGCGCGCCCGAGCGCGTCGTCCCTGACCTTGCCGATGAAGGCCGCGCGGGCGCCGTAGCTCGCCACTCCGGCGATGGTGTTGGCGGCGGAGCCGCCGGATATCTCGATGGCCGGTCCCATCTGCGCGTAGATCGCCTCGGCGCGCGCCTCGTCGATCAGCGCCATGCTGCCCTTGTGCATGTTGTGGTCGATCAGAAAATCCTCGTCGGCGCGCGCGATCACGTCGACGATGGCGTTGCCGAGACCGACGACATCGTAGCGGGCGGTGCTCACAAGGCGTCTCCGGATCGAGGAACTTGCGCTTTGCGTCGGCTGGCGAGGGAGGCGGGCGCCGTGCAATATACGACCGACCGGTCCGCGGCAACCCGCCGGGCCGAGCGGCGCGGAGGCCGTTTGCATACATGTCGCTTGCACGCGATGTGGCGACCGTGGGCGCCGCAACCCTGTTGTCGCGCCTGCTCGGATTCATCCGCGATGCCGGCATCGCGGCGGTGCTCGGAGCCGGCGTGCTGTCGGACGCCTTTTTTGCCGCGCTGCAGATCCCCAATCTTTTTCGCCGGCTGTTGGCCGAGGGCGCGCTGAACGCCGCTTTCGTGCCGATGTGGCTGCGGCTGCGCGATGAAGCCGGTCCCCGCGGCGCCCGCCGTTTCGGCGAGGCGACGCTCGGCACCATGCTGGTCGTGCTGGGCATCACTGCATTGCTGTGCATGCTGTTTGCGCCGATCGTCGTGCGCATCATTGCCCCGGGATTTCGAATCGAAGGCGAGCGCTTCGCGCTCGCGGTCGACTACGTGCGGCTCTCGATCCCCTATGTGGCCGTTGCGGGGCTCGTTGCGGTGACGGCCGCGGTATTGAACGCGGAGGGCCGCGTCGGCGCCGCGGCTTTCGGCCTCGTCGTGTTCAACGCGGTCTTCGTCGCCGCCGTGGCAAGCGTGATCTTCCTCGGCGCCCAAGCCTCGGCCTTCGCGGGTGCGCTGCTCTCGGCCGCCGTCGTGCTCGCCGGGATCGCGCAACTGGTCCTCGTCGGCGCGGCGGTGCTGCGGCTTGCGAATCCGCCGGTCCGGCCGCGCCTGACGCCATGGGACAACGTGCGCCGCTTCTTCGCCCAGGCGGTGCCGGGCGTGGTCGCCGGCGGCATTCCGCAGCTCAAACTGATGGCCGGCGCGATGGTGGCGTCGGCATCGCAGAGCGCCGTGTCGTGGCTCTATTACGCCAATCGGCTGTACGAATTGCCGCTCGGCGTAGTGTCGATCGCGATCTCGGCGGTGCTGGTGCCGCGCATCGCCGCGAGCGTGCGCGCCGGCGAGGAGCAGGCGGTCTCCGCCGCCCAATCGCGCGCCTTCGAGATCGCGCTCGGGCTTGCGCTGCCGGCCGCCGTCGCGTTTGCGCTGCTGGCCGAGCCGATCGCCGGCGGACTGTTCGAGCGCGGCGCCTTCGGGCCGCGCGACACCGCGGCGGTGGCGGGAGCGCTTGCCGCCATCTCGGCCGGCTTGCCCGGACACGTGCTCGAGAAGGTGCTCGGCGCCGTCTCCTTCGCGCACGAGGACACGCGCACGCCGATGTTCGCCGCGCTGGCGGGCCTTGCCGCCGCCGTCACCGGCGCATTGCTGATGTTCCCGCACTACGGCCACGTGGGAATCGCCGGGGCCATCGCGGTCTCCGGATGGATCGGCGCCGCGACGCTCGCGGTCGTGCTGACGCGGCGGCGCTGGCTGCGCTTCGAGCACGATCTCGGCCGCCGCTTGGGGATGATCGTGGCGGCGACGCTGGCGATGTCCGCCACGCTCTATGCGCTGCGCCATC
>DASPZC010000456.1:0-9288 GCA_035636455.1 Xanthobacteraceae bacterium | reverse complement strand
GTTGACGCTTTTCTGGCTCACGCCCAGCTCCTCGGCGTTGACCATCGCGTAGTGCACCCACTTGACGATGTCGAACCACTGGTCGTCGCCGTGGCGCACCGACGGGCCGAGCGGCTCCTTCGAGATGATCTCCGGCAGCACCAAGTGGTCGTTGGCGTTGGCGAGCCGCAGGCGCTCCGAATACAGGCCCGAGGCGTCGGTGGTGTAGGCGTCGCAGCGGCTCGCGTCGTAGGCCTTCACCGCCTCGTCGGAGGTCGCGAACGTCACCGTCTTGAGCTTCATCTTGTTGGCGCGGAAATAGTCGGCGAGGTTGAGCTCGGTGGTCGTGCCCTGCTGCACGCACACCGCGGCGTCGCTCAGCTCGAGCGCCGAGTTCACCTTGAGCGCCTTGCGCACCATGAAGCCCTGGCCGTCGTAGTAATTGACGCCGGTGAAGTTGAGGCCGAGCGAGGTGTCGCGCGAGCTGGTCCAGGTGGTGTTGCGCACCAGCACGTCGACCTCGCCCGACTGCAGGGCGGTGAAGCGGTCCTTGGCGGTCAGCGGGACGAACTTCACCTTCTTCGGATCGTCGAAGATCGCCGCCGCCAGCGCGCGGCAGAATTCGACATCGAGGCCGGCCCAGTTGCCCTGCGCGTCCGGCAGGCCGAAGCCGGCGAGGCCGGGGTTCGAGCCGCAGTTGAGCACCCCCCTCGTCTTCACCGTATTGAGGGTCTGCGCGGTTGCGGCCGAGACCGCAACAGCGAGCGCCGCCGCGCAAATCATCGTGGAAAAAACGCGTTTCACCGACATTCACTGCTCCGATCTTTGCGCTGCCCCGAGGTGAAGGTGATGTTTTGGTCGATCGCGCCCCGGCGGTTGCCACCATGGCGCTGCAATCGCGATGCGTCGGCCTCCCCTGATCGCCGGCCGCCGCCATCTCAGTCCGATCGCAGGTTGAGGTCAAGGGGTTGACCGCAGCGGTCCCGGCCGCGGTATATGCGGACACCACGCGATCTGTCCGCCCCTCGGGCGGTTTTCCGCACGACAAGCGATCAACGAGGACTCCGGCGCGGACCAGCAGCATGAGCAAGAAATCCGACGGCGGCGCTCCCGATCGGCGGGAGCCCGGGCCCAATACCCGCCTCGTGCTCGGCGGCCGCGATCCCTTCACGCACCACGGCTTCGTCAATCCGCCGGTCTACCACGCTTCGACCGTGCTCTACCCGACCGCCGCCGATCTCGCCGCGCACCGGGCGCGCTATCAGTATGGCCGGCGCGGCACGCCGACGTCGGAAGCGCTGGAGACGGCGCTCCAGGATATCGAGGGACCGCACTGCGCCGGCGTCGCGCTGCTGCCGTCCGGCCTGTCGGCGATCTCGACGGCGCTCATCGCCGTGCTCAAGGTGGGCGAGCATGTGCTCGTCACCGACAGCGTCTACCGGCCGACCCGGGTGTTCTGCAACGGCGTGCTGGCCCGGCTCGGGATCGAGACGACGTTCTACGATCCGCTCGTCGGCGGCGGCATCGCGCAGCTGATCCGCGCGAACACGCGCGCCGTGTTCGTCGAGACGCCCGGATCGCAATCCTTCGAGATGCAGGACGTGCCGGCGATCGCCGCCGCCGCGCACGCGCGCGGCGCCACCGTGCTGATGGACAATACCTGGGCGACGCCGCTCTACTGCGATGCCTTCGCGCACGGCGCCGACCTGTCGATCCAGGCCGGCACGAAATACATCGGCGGCCATTCCGACGTGATGCTCGGCACGGTGTCGGCCAACGCGGCGACCTGGCCGCGGCTCAAGGACACCGTCAACGCCATGGGGCTGTGCGTCGGCCCGGACGACATGTATCTGGCGCTGCGCGGCCTGCGCACCATGGGCGTGCGGCTCGCCCGTCATCAGGACTCCGGACTCGCGGTCGCGCGCTGGCTCGCCGGCCGGCCGGAGGTGCTGCGCGTGCTGCACCCGGCGCTCGACGGCGATCCCGGCCACGCCATCTGGCGGCGGGATTTTACCGGCGCGTCGGGACTGTTCAGCGTCGTGCTCAAGCCGGTGCGCGAGCAGGCCGTTCACGCCTTCCTCGATACCCTCGCGCTGTTCGGCATGGGCTTCTCCTGGGGCGGCTTCGAGAGCCTCGTCATCGCCTTCGATTGCGCGAGCTATCGCAGCGCGACCCAATGGGCGCCCGGCGGCCCGACGCTGCGCTTCCACATCGGTCTCGAGGACGTCGAGGATCTGATCGCCGACCTCGAGCGCGGCTTTGCGGCGATGGCCGCCGCGGCGTGATCGTCGATCGCTCGAGAGTGGATACGTGCGCGAGGCGGCGCACCTGCCTTGACGAAAGCCGGCCGGCGTAAGTAGCTATCTCGGTCGCCCAGGCGAGGGCGTTTTTCGTCAGGTCCTCGGTCATCGTCCTGATCGGGGCATGCACGGGAGCAATCGGGTGCGGCGCGCGATCCTCACGGTCGTCTTTTTCCTCGTCGCCCTGGTGCCGGCGTTCGCCGATGTGCGCATCCTCTCGAGCCCGGGCGGCGAGGTCGGTCAATACCTGTCGCTCTTCGCGCTCATCCGGCAATCCGGCGAGCGGGTCGTCATCGACGGGCCGTGCTACTCCGCCTGCACGCTCCTGCTGAGCACGGTTCCGAACGAGCGCATCTGCGTCACGCCGCGCTCGGTGCTCGGCTTCCATGCTGCCCGGGCGGTCGATTGGGAAGGCCGCGTCTATGCCGCTCCCGAGGCAACGCGTGTGGTCACGGCGGCCTATCCGGCCGGAGTGCGCGCCTGGATCAGGCGGCACGGCGGGTTGACCGGCCGGGCCATCTATCTGCGCGGCCGCGAGCTTGCGGCTTTATACTCGCGCTGCAGATAATGGCATCGCGCCAGATGCTACCGAACGTATTGTTAGATTGACTTTTCACCCCGAACGGACTTACGCTGTGTGGTCGGAGGGGGATTTTTGACGTCATTATCCAAAATCGTCGCAGCGCGCCTCTTTGAAGAAAGGCATGCCCGCCACTTGTACGCCGCGCGGCGCATTCGCATCCGTCCAGTTCAAGTTGAGACCATATCGTGGTGCAGCCGCGCGGCACGAAGACGATGTTGGCGCGCCTGTACGACCGGCGTGGGCCAATAGAATGAAACGAAGGATCGCCATCCTCGAGCTTTTGGCGTTACCAGACACAAGACCGGTCAATATCTTCTATCACCTTCTGCTGACCAAGCAGTACGCCAGCATTATGCCGCAAACCATTTCGGTTTGGTGCCGTCAACTCGGGCATCACGTCCATTATGCCACCTACTACGGCCTGGGCGATCCGTTGCGTCGCATTCCGCCGGACGTCGACATGGTATTTCTCTCCTGTTACACGCAAGCCAGCCCTTTGGCTTATGCACTATCGAAGATTTTGCGGAAACGGGGAGTGTTGACGGTCCTCGGCGGTCCGCACGCCAAATCCTTTCCACGCGATGCAAGCCGTTTTTTCGACTACGTGGTGCAGGAGTGCGATCGTCCCCTCATCGTCGCCCTGCTCAAGGGCGACCACGACCCCGGTTCAATCCTTTGCAGCAAACATCCGCCCGCGGAATTTCCCCTGGTCGAAGAACGTCTCGACGAAATCAAGCATGCTTCCTTCTTTTTCGAACGCAGGCGCTTTCCGAGCACCACGATCGCGTTGCTCTCCAGCCTGGGTTGTCCTTATGCCTGCAATTTCTGCATCGACTGGAAGAGCGAATATCGAACCATGCCGACCGATCGGCTGATGCAGGATCTACGCTTCATCGGGCAAAACTTCCCGGGAACGTTCATTGCCTTCCACGACCCGAACTTTGCCATCAAATTCGACGACACCCTGGCGGCGCTGGAGTCGCAGGAGCCGGGCGCTCGGCTGCCGTACATAATGGAAAGCAGCTTGAGCGTCCTGAAACCGGCGCGAATGGCGCGATTGCGGGCAACAAACTGCATCTTTGCCGCTCCAGGCATAGAGAGTTGGGATGATTATTCCAACAAAGCCAACGGAGCCGCCAAACGAGGCGCCGTCAAGGTTGCCAGCGTGGCCGCGCAATTCGGCGAACTCCATGACTATGTGCCGAACCTGCAGGCCAACTTCATCTTCGGGTTGGATACCGATTGCGGCGATGAACCCATCGAGCTCACAAAACTGTTCATGGACAAGGCGCCCTTCGTCTGGCCCACCATAAATATCCCCGTGCCATTCGGCGGCACGCCGCTATTCGACCAGTTGAAATCGCAAGACCGCATCCTGGCGGCGATGCCGTTTCGCTTCTACTACGCGCCTTACAGCGTCACCAGGATTCGGAACTATGATATCCGTGCCTATTACCGCAAGTTGATCGAGCTTTTTGAATTCGGCACTTCATTGTCGATGATCGGGCGCCGCTCGGCTCACCACCGCGCCAAGATGGAAAAATCCGTCGATGCGGCCCGTGCATTGTCGACGCGCCTCGAAACCCGGCACTATCGGCGCATCCTGGGCGAGCTGGAAACCAACTCCGAGCTTCGCGATTTTCACGAGGGCCGGTCGCGTCGTCTGCCCGCGTTCTACCAGCAGGAATATGGCCGCGGATTGGGACGCTACGCCGCGATGCTCGACGACGGCGATCGCACGCCGGTCCTGGAGATGTGATCGCGCGGCGGCCCGTTTCGCCGCGGCCGCTTTGGGCGGGGGCCCATCGGTCCCGTTCAGGTCGCGATCGCGTCGTCGCGCCGCTCGCGCAGCACGAAGAAGATGTTGCGCAGGTAGATGAACAGGCCGAGGCCCTGGCCGGCGATGAACACCGGGTCCTTGCGCGAGATGGAGTAGATCAGCAGCAAAAATCCGCCGCCGATCGAGAACCACCAGAAGGCCAGGGGAATGATGCTGCGGCCGGCGCGCTCGGAGGCGATCCATTGCACCAGGAAGCGCGCCGAGAACAGTCCCTGGGCGAGGAAGCCGAGCGCCGCCCACCAGTCGAGCCTCGTGATAAAGACTTCGTAGAGGTAGCTGCCCAGCGCCAGCAGAAGTTCAGCGAGCATTTTTTGTCACCTCCGAGACCTGCGGCACGCGCCGGCGCCGGCGGATCAGCCACCACACGCCGAACAGATCGAGGATGCCGATCCACAGGCGGTCCCACATCCCGTAATTGGAGCGGCCGTGGCGGCGCGGCCGGTCGATCACGTCGACATGGCCGACCGCGTGGCCGTCGCGCTTGACCAGCGCCGGCAGGAAGCGATGCAGGCCGTCGAAATACGGCAGCGCGAGAAAAACCTCGCGGCGGAACGCCTTGAGGCCGCACCCGGTGTCGCGGGTGCCGTCGCGCAGGATCGACCCGCGCACCGCATTGGCGATGCGCGACTGCAGCCGCTTGAAGCCGGACGCGCGGCGCCCGACCCGCTGTCCGGCGATCAGGCCGATGTTCGGCCCGCCCTGCTCGAGCGCGCGCACCAGCGCCGGGATGAACGACGGATCGTTCTGGCCGTCGCCGTCGAGGGTGACGATGAGCGGCGCGCGCGCGGCCTTGACGCCGGAGCGCACCGCCGCCGATTGGCCGCACGAGGTCGCATGCAGCACGTGGCGCAGCCACGCACGCTCCGCCGCCAGCCGGGTCAGCTCGGCGGCGGTCGCATCGGTCGAGCCGTCATTGACGAAGACGATTTCAAAGCTCCAGCGGCCGGCCAGCGCAGTTGCGATCTCCTCGGCCAGCGGACCGACGTTGCCGGCTTCGTTCCTCACCGGCACGACCACCGACAAGGCCGGTGCCGCGGGATCGGCCGCGCTGCTGCTCTCGGACATGCCGCGTCTTAATCACCGAGCGCGCGCGCGGCAACCGACTTGATCCGGCGCCACGACGGGCCCGGCAGGACGCGCACTGTCCCGTCCGCATCGCGGGCAAAACCGAGCCGGCGCGCGGCGAAAAGGTTGCGCACGAGGAGCGCCCCGAAGCCGCCGACCAGCGCCCCGGCAAGCACGTCGCTCGGATAGTGCGCGGAAATGATCACGCGGCTCGCCGCGATGACGATGGCGTAGATCCACAACAAGGGCCGCGCGCGCGGGAAAAGCATGCCGACGGCGACGGCCGCCGCAAAGGCCGAGGTGGCGTGGCCCGACGGCATGCCGGCGTAATCCGGCCGCCATGAGAACGGCACGTAGGCGAACGGCCCGTGCTCGGACGGGCGCACGCGCCCGATCAGCCGCTTGCCGATGGTGACGACGAGCCCCGGGGCGGCGATGGCCGCGAACACGAACTCGAGCCGGACGGCGAGCGACGCGATCACCAGGTAGCCGACCCGTCCCGGCGTGAGCGCCGCGACAAAGGCCAGCGCGAGCACGAGAAGGCCGCACGGCCACAGGAACCATCCCGACTTGCCGTAGTCGGTGATCTCGTTGAACAGGTCGACGACCCACAGCGGCAGCCGCCGCACCTGATCGATCGCCCACGCGTCGAGGACCAGCATCGTCGCGCCGAGCGCCGCGATGGCGACCAGCATTCCCGCGACGAGCCGGCGCGCCTGCGGCAAGGCCCGCGCATGGGCGGCCGGCCCGCGCGCGGCGCGGGCGACTAGGGATACCCAGCCGATGACGTTGGCGACGAACCTGCGCGCCAAGGCGGCGCGCGGGGGCGTCGCTCTTTCCTTCAGTCGATCCGCCGCGGTCACGAGCCCGTCTCCGAACGATAGACCGCGATGCTGATGGCGCGGCCCCCGTTGTAGTTGATCGCGCCGATGCGCGGCCCCGGCGCGTAACGCAGGCCGATGGCTTCGGCGCGCTGCACGAAGCTGCGCTCGTGGCGCCCCTCGATCAGGGCGAAGCGGCAGTCGCCGCCGCGCAGAAAATCGGCCGCGCCCTGCCCGTCGGTCAACAGGGTCGAGGTGCCGAACAGGAACACCAGGCTCGGCTCGTGATAGCCCGCGGACGCGAAGCGCGGGCCCTCGCAGTCGACATCGATGGCCTCGGCCAGCATGGCGGCGGGAAACAGCGGGCGCAATAGCGGCACCAGCGTGCCCATGACGGCGATCGACATCATCAGGGAAGCGGCGGCGGCGCGCATCAGCGAGCGCGCCGGGCCATCCTCGGCGAACAGGCGCCAGGCAAAGAAGCCGAAGATCATCGATCCGGCGGCGAACGGCCAGGCCATGAACCCGAGCTGACGGCGCAACGCCATCACGGCAATGATCGCGCCGAGGCAGAGGATCGCGGCGATGGCCGGCCAGTGCAGCGTGATCCGCTCCAGCCAGCGCCTGCGCGAGAGCGCCTGCTGCTCGATGGCGCGCGCGATCAGGATGCACACCGCCGGGTAAAGCGGCAGGACGTAATGCGGCAGCTTGGTCGGGACGAGCTCGAACACGACCCAGGAGGGCACCAGCCAGGCGAGCAGGAATTTCACCGCCGGTTCGCGCCGCTGCCGCCACACGGCGGGCGCGGCCAATGCGGCGAGCGGCGCGGCCGGCCAGAAGGTGAGCCAGAACAGCACCGCGTAGGTAAGCGGCGGCGCGCCGTGGCCCTCCTGTCCGCCGGCCAGCTTGCTCAGCAGGTCGCCCCCGACCGACTCGACGAAGAAGGCGTCGCCGGTGCGCCCGATGATCGCGACGAACCACGGCAACACCAGAATGGCGAGCCAGGGCACGCCGAGCGCCGGCCGCAGCCGCACGAACCAGCGGGCCGAGCGGTCGAGGACCGCGAGCGCGACGACGCCGAGCCCGACGATCATGACGATCACCGGACCCTTGAGCAGGACGCCGGCCGCCAAGGCCGTCCAGAATATGGCCGGGAGCCGCCAACCCGCATCCGCCGGCGCGTCCTTCGACACATAGGTGCGCGCGAGCGCCCCCATGGCGGCGAGCACGCAGGCGAGCAGCAGCGCGTCAGTCTTGGCGACCCGCGCCTCGATGCCGAGCAGGAGCGAGGTTGCAAGCATCAGCGCCGCCAGGAAGGCCGTGCGCGGCGCGCCGAACGCGAGCGCGGTCCAGTAGGTCAGCAGCACGGCGCCGAGCGCGCCGATCAGCGAGGGAATGCGGTAGAGCCAGATGGCGGTGCGGGCGTCCGGCACGCCGAGCGCTTCCGCCGCGCGCACCGCGCCGGCCTGCAGCCAGTACACGCCGACCGGCTTCTTGTAGCGCACCTCGTCCTGATAACGGATGTCGATGTAGTCGCCGCTCTCGATCATCTGCTTGGTCGCCTGGGCGAAGCGCGCTTCGTCGCGGTCGATCGGCGGAATGTTGAAGAAGCCCGGCAGGAAGCAGGCGAGCGAGAGAACGATGAGAAACGCCAGCGTGCGCCCATGCGTCGCGGTCGCGGCGTCGATGAGCCACGCGCCGAGATCGCGCATGCCGGGCCGCGGCTCGTCGGCAGAAGTCGAGGTCATGCCCTTCCCGAAAATTCGCCGGGACAATAGAGAAATCCGCAGGCGAGTGGAAGGATCATGGTGGTGCGGTCAAGTAACTCCGCCCTCATGGTGAGGAGCGTCGCGAAGCGACGCGTCTCGAACCATGGCAAACAGCCGCGTCCGCTTCCATCCTTCGAGACGCCTTCGCTTCGCTCAGGCCCCTCAGGATGAGGTTCGCGTTGCTTTCACCGCACGAACGACCAGTTCTTGTAGAACACGCGCTTGAACGAGCCGGAGACGGCGCTCGCGGCGTGCACGGCGATATCGAACAGCTTGTGGGAATAGTTGGGACGCACGATGTCCATGAACAGGCAATACCTGACGTGATCCACGTCGTTGATCGAGCGGTGGAACACCGTGTCGTCGAAGATGAACAGCGGGTCGTCGATCCAGTAATGCGCCCGGTCGTCGACCTCGATGAACACCTCGCGGCTGTCGATCGGGTCGAGATTGTAGAGGATGCGAAAGGTGAAGCGCAGCGGGCCGAAATGCCACGACGTGCGCTCGCGCGTGTTGAACACCGACACGGCGATGGTCTTGATGAAGCGATAGTCGCGCTCGAACGCCGGAATGCGCACGTCGGTCAGTTGCGTCGCGTTGTACCACTTGAAGGTCAGCATGCAGCGCTTGCTGTGCGCGAGCTTCTCGGCGATGTGCGCCTTGATGAGGTCGCCGTTCTCGGCGAAGGCACGCACGCACGCCTCGATCTCGGCGCGATGCTCGGCCGGCAGGTCGTCCAGCCTGTATTTGAGAATGTTCCGGTAGGAAAACAGATCGGCGAGCAGATTGATCGGCGACAGCAGCCAGGTCGGAATGCCGTTGCCCATGAAATATTTCTCGATCAGCTCGTACCTGATCCGCTTGTGCCGGCTGAGATCGAGCACGCCGCACAGGATGAGCACGACCGTCGGAACCGGCACGAAGTAGAGCG
>DASPZC010000455.1:0-11354 GCA_035636455.1 Xanthobacteraceae bacterium | reverse complement strand
CGCTTGCGGCGATCGCCGATGGCGCCGCGCGAAACGCGGCCGGCGCGGCCATCGCCTGATGGATATTGCCGCGGTACTCGCCGGACTCTCGGCGCTCGAGCTGGCCGCCGTCGCCGGCATGGCGCTCGTCGCCTCGATCGTCGGCGGCGTCGCCGGCTACGGCACCGGCGCGTTGATGCCGCTGGTGCTGGTCCCGATCATCGGCGCCGAGCCGGTGGTGCCGATCATCGCCATCTCGGCCCTCCTCACCAACAGCAGCCGTGCAGTCGCGTTCCGCCGCTTGATCGATCCGCGGCGCATGCTGATCGTGCTCGCCGGGGCGGCGCCCACCTGCGTGCTCGGCGCATATGGCTACACGCTGCTGTCGAGCGTCGGCGCCACGCTGGTGATCGGCGGCATGCTGATGGCGAGCGTGCCGTTGCGCCGGCTGCTGCGGCGGCGCGACGTGCGGGTCGGCAACGGCGGGCTCGCCGCCGCATCGGTCGGCTACGGCGTCGTGGTCGGCGGCACCGCCGGCGCCGGCATCATCCTGCTGTCGCTGCTCATGTCCGCCGGCCTCGAGGGCGGTGCGGTGATCGCCACCGACGCGGCCATCTCGATCGTCATCGGCATCGTCAAGGTCGCGGTGTTCGGCGTGGCCGGGGTGGTCGGCGCGCAGGTCGTCGCGTTCGCGCTGCTGATCGGCGGCATCGCCTTCCCGGGCGCGTTCCTCGCCAAGGCGCTGGTCGACCGCATGCCCATCCACGTGCACGCGACGATCCTCGACGCGGTCGTGCTGTGCGGCGGCGCTTTTCTGATCGTGCGCGCGATGACGACGGCCTGAACGTCGCGGCTGGTGCCGCTCGCGGTCAGCACTTAGATTTAGGGCATGATCCGGAAAAAGCTTGCCCCGGACTTGATCCGGGGTGGGCACCGGTTTTCGGAAAAGATCATGCCCCAACAATAAGCACGAGGTGCCGATGGCCGAGACCCGCCGCCCGTCCGACCTTGCCCGCCGCAGCCGCGAGGCGCTGCGGGGTCGCGCGCGCGCCAAGGCGGATGACGGATTCCGCCGCGAGACCTTCGCACTGGAGCGGGAGGCCGCGCGGGCGCAGGCGCGCGAACTCTTTCGCCGCTATCCCAAGGCCGCCTACATGACCGAGATCGAGCACTGGCGCGAGCTTCCCGACGGCCGCATCGAATTCACCATGCGGCGCCTGCCGAGCGCGGACTGAATCGAAATAGCGTCAGGGCCATTTCACCACGGGCGGGAGCGACGAGAGAATCGACTCGACGTTGCCGCCGGTCTTCAGCCCGAACACGGTGCCCCGATCGTAGAGCAGGTTGAACTCGACGTAGCGTCCGCGCCGCACCAGTTGCTCCTCGCGCTCGGCCTGCGACCACGGCGTTGCGGCGTTGCGCCGGACGATCTCGGGATAGACGCGGGCGAACGCGCGCCCGACCTCCTGCACGAAGGCAAAGTCGGCCTCCCAGTCGCCGCTGTCGTGCCAGTCGAAAAAGATGCCGCCGATGCCGCGCGGCTCGCGGCGGTGCTTGAGATAAAAATAGTCGTCGCACCAGGCCTTGAACTTCTCATGCGAGGCGACCGGGTGCGCATCGCATGCGCGCTTCATGGCGGCGTGGAACGCGACCGCGTCGGGATCATCCTGGCGTCGTCGTCGTTCGAGCACCGGCGTGAGGTCGGCGCCGCCGCCGAACCAGGCCTCGGTGGTGATGACGAAGCGGGTGTTCATGTGCACGGCCGGCACGTGCGGGCTGATCGGGTGGCCGATGAGCGAAATGCCGGAGGCCCAGAAGCGCGGGTCGGCGTCGGCGCCGGGGATGTCCTTGCGAAACTCGGGGGCGAACTCGCCGAACACGGTCGAGACGTGGACGCCGATCTTCTCGAACAGGCGTCCATGCATCGCCGCCATGATGCCGCCGCCGCCGGGCGCGCCGGTGTGGTCGGTGCGGCTCCACGGCGTGCGCGCGAAGCGGCCCGGGCGCGGGCCGTACAGCGGCGCCGGCGCTTCGTCCTCGAGCGCTTCGAGCGCCGCGCAAGTCTCGTCGCGCAAGCTCTCGAACCACGCCTTGGCACGGGCCTGGCGCACAGCGATGTCGGTCGTGTCGGTCACGTCGGCGTTAAGATCTTCAGTGTGTTCAAGCAAGTCCGATTATCGGGTAGAATGCCCATCATGAACAGGGTCGATGCAATTGCGAAATTGAAGGCACGCGCCCACGCCATCAGGGCGATGGGTGCAACCTCGCTTTACGTGTTCGGCTCGACCGTGCGGGAGGATGCCGACACTTCGAGCGATCTCGACCTGTTCATCGACTATGACCCGGCAAGCCGATTCAACGCGTTCGATCTGGTTGGAATCAAGCAGTACCTCGAGGATGAACTGCGGATTCCGGTAGACCTGACGACGCGCGATGGGCTTCACCCCATGCTGAAGGCGGATATCGAGCGGTCGGCGATCCGCGTGTTCTGATGCCGCGCAAGCTCGCCCACGTCACCGCGGACATCCTGGAAACGATTGCCCGGGTCGAAGAGATCACCCGCGGCCGGTCCTTTCAGGAGTTTGCGACGAGCTGGCAGCTTCGTTGGATGGTCCAGCGCGCGCTGGAAATCATTTCGGAGGCTAGCCGCGCTATCCCGGATGAGGTCGCAAATACCCGACCGGAGATTCCGTGGCGGAAGGTCCGCGACATTGGAAACGTGTTGCGGCATGAATACGAAGGCATCTCCGATCGACTCATTTGGAACGTGGTTGTCGACGAATTGCCACCCCTGAAGGCCGCTGTGCAGGCCATAGCCGCAACCGAGAAGCCACAATAGGTGCGGTAAGAGGCCCCAATCGAGGGAATCCGCCAATCTGCCGCAGCGCCTCGCCCAACGCCATGGCGCAGGCCATGGCGACATTGATCGAGCGCAAGCCGGGCTGCATCGGGATGACGAGCCGCGCGTCGGACGCGGCGTGGACCTCCGGCGGCGCGCCTGATGACTCGCGGCCGAACAGCAGGACGTCGTCGCGCGTATAGCGATGATCGAGATAGTTGTGCCCGGCCTGCGTGGTGAGCAGCACGAGCCGCAGCTTCGCGTCGCGCCGCCAGTGCTCGAACGCCTGCCACGAGGCGTGGCGAACGAGGCTCACCCGGTGGAGATAATCCATCCCGGCGCGGCGGAACGCGCGGTCGCTGGTGGGAAATCCGGCCGGCTCGACGATATGCGCCTCGACGCCGAGGCAGGCGGCAAGCCGCAGAATCGTCCCGGTGTTCTGCGCGATGTCGGGCTGATAAAGCGCGATGCGCATGGGAGACAAGACCGCCTTCGCGGCCGCGGCGTGGACCCGGGTTTGCAGCGAAATGTTCCGGCGCGTGAAGCGCTTATGCGACTCTTGGTCGTCGGTGCGATAGCGGGCTTGCGCTCCTTGGGCAAGGGTGCCAATAGAACGCCGCCGGATCGCGCCGCCCATCCCCCGGGCCGGGTGCGGCCGGTCCGCTTGCCGCCGCGGGGGCGTCCTTGCGCAGCCATAAAAGGGCTCCCGGCGGTCTTCAGCGCGGGCGGATGACCGGCAGGACGGGAAAGGACTTGAGACCGTGACAACCACGTCCTCGGCCGAACCGACGCGCCGCGATTTCATCTACATCATGACCGGCGCGGTGGCGGCGGCGGGCGCGGTGGCGGCGGCGGTGCCGCTGATCGCGCAGATGAATCCGGACGCCTCCACCATTGCGGCGGGCGCGCCGATCGACGTCGATCTCGGTCCGATCGCCGAAGGCCAGATCATCAAGGTGTTCTGGCGCGGCAAGCCGATTTTCATCGGCCATCGCAGCAAGAAGGAGATCGACGAGGCGCGCGCGATCGACTGGCGCACGCTGCCGGATCCCCAGCCCGATCAGGCGCGCGTCAAGGACGGCAAGGACCAGTGGCTCGTGCTGGTCGGCATCTGCACCCATCTCGGCTGCATCCCGCTCGCCCACCAGGGCGATTACGACGGCTGGTTCTGCCCGTGCCACGGCTCGCAGTACGACACCTCGGGGCGCATCCGCCGCGGGCCGGCGCCCGCCAACCTGCCGCTGCCGCCGTACGAGTTCGTCTCCGATACCAAGGTCCGGATCGGCTGATGCGGGCGTCGGCGCATTCGGGGGTGCAAGCATGAGCGGACACTCGACCTATCAGCCGCAGAGCCGGTTCATGAAATGGTTCGAGGCGCGGCTGCCGATCGCCGGCCTGATCCATTCCTCCTTCGTCGCCTATCCGACCCCGCGCAATCTGAACTACTGGTGGACGTTCGGCGGCATTCTCAGCTTCATGCTCGGGGTGCAATTCGTCACCGGCATCGTGCTGGCGATGCACTACACCCCGCACGTCGACCATGCGTTCAATTCCGTCGAGCACATCATGCGCGACGTGAATTACGGGTGGCTGCTGCGCTATCTGCATGCCAACGGCGCCTCGATGTTCTTTCTCGCCGGCTACATCCATGTCTTCCGCGGGCTCTATTACGGCTCCTACAAGGATCCGCGCGAGGTCTTGTGGATTCTCGGCGTCATCCTTCTGCTGCTGATGATCGCGACCGGCTTCATGGGCTACGTGCTGCCGTGGGGCCAGATGAGCTTCTGGGCCGCGACCGTCATCACCAACCTGTTCTCGGCCATCCCGCTGGTCGGAGAATCGGTCGTCACCTGGCTGTGGGGCGGCTATTCGGTGGGCAATCCGACGCTCAATCGGTTCTACTCGCTGCACTACCTGCTGCCGTTCGTGATCGCCGGCGTCGTCGTGCTGCACGTCTGGGCGCTGCACGTCGCCGGGCAGAACAATCCGGCCGGCATCGACGCCAAGGCGAAGCAGGACACCGTCGCGTTCACGCCCTATGCCACCATCAAGGACGCCTTCTTCCTGGTGTGCTTCTGCGTCCTCTACGCCTGGTTTGTGTTCTACGTTCCCAACTATATGGGCCACGCGGACAACTACATCCAGGCCAATCCGCAGGTGACGCCCACTCATATCGTGCCGGAGTGGTACTACCTGCCGTTCTACGCGATCCTGCGCGCGATCCCCTCGAAGCTCGGCGGCGTGACGATGCTGTTGGCCTCGATCGCGATCCTCGCCTTCGTGCCGTGGCTCGACACGTCGCGGGTGAAGTCGGCGAGCTACCGGCCGCTCTACCGGCAGTTCTTCTGGATCTTCGTGCTGGTGTGCGTCGGGCTCGGCTGGCTCGGCTCCAAGCCGGCCGAAGGCGGCTACGTGATCGCCGCGCGCATCCTCACCGCCTGGTACTTCATCCACTTCGTGATCATCCTGCCGCTGCTCGGACTGTTCGAGACGCCGAAGCCGCTGCCTTCCTCGATCAGCGAGGCGGTCCTGCGCGAAGGTGTGCCGATCGGCGCATCCGGCCCGGCACCGGGGCGGGACAAGGCGAGACCTTGAGGCCGGGCCCATGACCTTGACGCGGACCATTCTTGCTGTTGCGGCCGTCGGCGTGGCGGCAATGCTCGCCTGCCATGGCGCCGGGGCGGCGGAAAGCGAAAGCCCGCCGCAGCTCAAGTGGTCGTTCGCCGGCCCGTTCGGTCTCTATGACGAGGCACAGCTGCAGCGCGGCTTCAAGGTCTATCGCGAGGTGTGTCAGAACTGCCACGGCCTCAGCCTGCTGGCGTTCTACAACCTGGCGGACCCGGGCGGTCCCGGCTACTCGGCGGCGCAGGCGACGGCGATCGCCGGCGAGTACCAGGTGACGGACGGCCCGAACGATCAGGGCGAGATGTTCCAGCGGCCCGGCCGCGCGGCCGATCATTTCCCGCCGCCGTTCCCCAACGAGCAGGCGGCGCGCGTCCGCTACAATGCCGTGCCGCCGGATTTTTCGGTGATCGCCAAGGCACGCACCTACGAACGCGGCTTTCCGTGGTTCGTCATCGACATGTTCAGCCAGTATCAGGAGCACGGCGTCGATTACATCGCCGCCTACGTGAACGGCTATGAGGATGCGCCGTCCGGGTTCAACCTCCCGGACGGCAGCTACTACAACAAATATTTTCCCGGCCACAGCACGGCCATGCCGAAGCCGCTGGTCGACGGCCAGGTGGATTACACGGACGGAACGCCGGCAAAAGGCGAGCAATATGCCAAGGACGTTTCGGCCTTCCTGATGTGGGTTGCGGAGCCGCACCTCGAGGTGCGCAAGCGCATCGGCTTCCAGGTGATGATCTTCCTCATCGTGTTCGCCGGCCTGCTCTATTTCACCAAGAAGAAGGTGTGGGCCGAGGTGGGAGGCCACGCCTGAGCCGGAGCATGATCTGCCCCGGACTTGATCCGGGGTGGGCACCGGTTTTCGGGAAAGATCATGCTTCAGGAATAAGCTGGAAATCCGCTTGACGCAGGGCCCCGATCCGGGGCCCTTCGTTTTTGCGGGCAGCCGGAGCAGGAGGGCGAGACATGAGCAAAGCCGTGCTCGGCGTCATCGGCGGCTCGGGCGTGTACGATCTGCCGGGACTCGCGAACGTCCGCGAGGAGCGCATCGCCAGCCCGTGGGGCGAGCCGTCGGGCCCGCTCATCATCGGCGAGATCGCCGGCCTGCCGGTCGTGTTCCTGTCGCGGCACGACCGCGGCCATCGCCTCTCTCCGTCCGACATCAACTACCGGGCCAACGTCGACGTGCTCAAGCGCGCCGGCGTGACCGACCTCGTCTCGCTCTCGGCCTGCGGCTCGTTCAAGGAGGAACTGCCGCCCGGCACGTTCGTGCTGATCGACCAGTTCGTCGACCGCACGCACCGGCGCGAGATCTCGTTCTTCGGCAAGGGTTGCGTCGCCCACGTGTCGATGGCGCACCCCGTGTCGCCGCGCCTGCGGCTGCATCTCGCCGAAGCCGCGATGGCGGAAGGCATCGACGTGGTGCTCGGCGGCACCTACGTGTGCATGGAAGGGCCGCAGTTCTCCACCCTTGCCGAGAGCCTCACCTACAAGAACCTCGGCTACGCGGTGATCGGCATGACCAACATGCCGGAGGCGAAGCTCGCCCGCGAAGCGGAGATCTGCTACGCGACCGTCGCCATGGTGACCGACTTCGATTGCTGGCATGCGGACCATGACGCCGTCACCGTGCAGGACATCATCAAGGTGCTCACGGCGAATGCCGAGAAGGCGAAGCGCCTGGTCGCACGCCTGGCGAAGGATTTTCCCCGCGAGCACGAGCCGTGCCCGGTCGGCTCCGACCGCGCGCTCGATACCGCCCTGATCACCGCCCCGGACGCGCGCGATCCGGCGCTGCTGAAGAAGCTCGACGCGGTCGCCGGGCGGGTGCTCGGGAGTTGAGCGCCTTGCACCGCGTCGCCCGCTTCGTCACAGTGACGCGTGCGTGAAACAAGCGAGACCGCGATGGCTTCCCCCGTGCTCGAGAACGATCTGAAGTCAACGATCCGCACCATTCGCGACTATCCCAAGCCGGGGATCATGTTCCGCGACATCACTACGCTGCTCGGCAACGCGCGGGCGTTCCGCCGCGCCGTCGACGAACTGGTGCAGCCGTGGGCCGGCTCCAAGATCGACAAGGTCGCCGGCATCGAGGCGCGCGGCTTCATCCTCGGCGGCGCGGTGGCGCACCAGGTGTCGGCCGGGTTCGTGCCGATCCGCAAGAAAGGCAAGCTGCCGCACACCACCGTGCGCGTCGCCTACTCGCTCGAATACGGCCTCGACGAGATGGAGATGCACGAGGACGCGGTTGCAAAGGGCGAGCGGGTGATCCTGGTCGACGACCTCATCGCCACCGGCGGCACGGCGGAAGGCGCGGTCAAGCTGCTGCGCAACATGGGTGCCGAGGTGCTCGCCGCCTGCTTCATCATCGACCTGCCCGACCTCGGCGGCGCCGACAAGCTGCGCCGGCTCGACGTGCCGGTGCGCACGCTGGTCGGCTTCGAGGGCCATTGAGGACAGTCGCGACGCCCCCAACGATGTTTTGACGCACCGTCGAGGGCGTCGACGCAACTGCCGCCTATGCGAGCGGCGTGCCCTTCACTTCGCCGCGTCGGCGCCCGCCTTGGCCACCTGGCCGTCCTGAACCGAGGTGGCGCCGGAGACGCCGATGGCGCCGACGATCTTGCCGTCGGTGACGATGGGAAGGCCGCCCTCGAGCGGCGACGCTCCGCGCAGCGCCAGTATGCGCAGACCGAGGCCGCCCTGCGCCACCAGGTCCTCGAACACCTTGCTCGGGCGCCGGAAGTCGAGCGCGCTGCGCGCCTTGTCCTCGGCGACCGCGATCGAGCCGTATTGCGTGTTGTCCATCTTGTGCAGCATCACCATGTGGCCGGTGCTGTCGAGGATGGCGATCGCCATGCCCCAGTTGTTCTTGGCTGCCTCTGCCTCTGCGGCCGTCATCGCTTTCTTGGCCGCCTCGAGCCCGATCGGCGCACCATAGGGCGTCGTCGGAGGCGCGGCCGGCGCCGGTTGAGCGCTGGCGGCGGTGGCGGTGATCACGATGGCAACGATCGAGGCGAGTATGGTCTTGCTCGGCGCGTTCATGGGTTTCCTCCGCTGTCTGTTGACGATATCTGCCGATCCACTTGCGATGAACGCCGCAGGATAGAATTGTCGCGGCAAGGGATCAATGTCAGGCACGTTCACGAACGTGCGCCGCGTTCTACCCGCCCGGCCGGCGCTCGACGAAGGCCGAGCCGATGAACGACATGACCAGGGTGCCGTCCTGATTGGCGCCGGTGTTGACGTTGAACACGAGGCCCCAGGCGGGGCGGCTCTTCGACACCCGGGTTTCCACCACCTCGGTCGCAAACGTGATGGTGTCGCCCACGTAGACCGGCTCGTGCCATTTGAGGTCGCGAAAGCCGGGGGAGGGGCCGAGCTGGGCGACCGGCTCGCCGCGCACGCGCAGCGCATCGTCCTCGGTGCGGCGGTAGAGCATCGCCAGGCGCATCCATAGCATCACGGTGTGCCAGCCCGAGGCGCACAACGCGCCGAAATGCGAGCGGGCGGCCGCCGCCTCGTCGAGATGGAACGGCTGCGGATCGAACTGGGCGGCGAAGGCCTTGATCTCCTCGGCCGCGAAAGTATGCCGGCCGAACACGGCCTTCTCGCCGACCGCGATGTCCTCGAAGAACTTCATGGCGCGCCGCCCGGCTTCATCGCCGAGATCCGGTCGAACCCGCGGCGCGCCAGCATCATGGTGCCGACCTGGGTCATCACGCGCTCGCCGGACTGGTTGAGCGTCTCGAACAGCATCTTGACGAGGCCCATTCCGCGGCGCGTGTTCGACGCGCGCGTTTGCAGCACGGTCGCGCGCACGGTCAGGCGGTCGCCCGGCCGCACCGGCTTGAGCCACTTCACCTCATCGACGCTGGGCGATCCCAGCGAGCTCGAGTCGAGCACGAACCCGTCGGCGATCATGCGCATCTGGATGCAGCAGGTGTGCCAGCCGGAGGCGGCGAGCCCGCCCAGCATGGTGGCGCGCGCGGCCTCCTCGTCGAGATGCATCGGCTGGGGATCGAACTGCGCGGCGAACGCGACGATCTCCTCGCGCGTGATCAAGCGCGGGCCGTAGTGGGCGACGCTGCCCGCGACGAAATCTTCCCAATGGGCGAGGGACACGGAGAGGTTCCCTAGACGCGACCCGTCATGGCGTCAACATTGACGCCCCGCGGGCGCGCGTGCACGCTCCGCGCGGGCTCGGCAGGGGGCGGATAGGGAGGGGACACCGATGTTCAGGATCGCCGACCTCTTTCAGTGGGACCGGTTCATCACCCCGTCGATCATCAAGCTGTTCTACTGGCTCGCCGTCATGATCACGGTGCTGCTCGGCTTGTCCGGGATGATCTCGTCGCTCGGGGTGATGGCGTACAGCCCGATCGCCGGCCTCATCATGGAGTTCGTCTGTCTCGCCGCGATCCTCGTCGGCGTCGTGTTCGCGCGCATCGTCGCCGAGTTCGTGCTGATCGTGTTCCGCATCAACGAGCATCTCGGAGCGATCCGCAACCGCGGTCAGATGTGAGTCACGTGGCGAAGCGGAAGTGCATGACGTCGCCGTCGGCGACCACGTAGTCCTTGCCTTCGAGCCGCATCTTGCCGCCGTCACGCGCGCCAACCTCGCCGCCAAGCGCGACGTAGTCGTCATAGGCGATGGTCTCGGCGCGGATGAAGCCGCGCTCGAAATCCGTGTGGATGGCGCCGGCGGCCTGGGGCGCGCGGCTGCCGCGCGGCACCGTCCAGGCATGCGCCTGCTTCGGGCCGGCGGTGAAGAAGGTGACGAGATCGAGCAGCCGGTAGCCGGCGCGGATCAACCGGTCGAGCCCGGGTTCGTGAAGGCCGATGGCGGCGAGGTATTCGGCGCGCTCGTGCGGCGGCAGCACGGCAATTTCCGCCTCGATCTTGGCCGAGATCGTCACCGTCGCCGCGCCTTCCTCCGCGGCGCGCCCTTCCACCAATGTAGAAAACGCGTTGCCGGCCGCGGCCGCCGCCTCGTCGACGTTGGACACGTAGAGCACGGGCGTCGCGGTCAGAAGCCCGAGCATGTGAAAGGCTTTCTCCTCCTCGGGCTTGCGCTCGGTCAGCCGCGCCGGCTTGCCCTCGCGCAGCAGCGCCAGCGCGCGCTCGATCAGGCCGAGCGCCTCGCTCGCTTCCTTCTCGCCGCCGCGCGCGCGCTTCTCGAGCGCGCCGACCCGCCGCTCCAGGCTGTCGAGGTCGGCAAGCATCAGCTCGGTCTCGATCGTCTCGATGTCGGCGATCGGGTCGATCCGGCTCTCCACGTGGGCGACATCCGGATCGGTGAAGCAGCGCACCACGTGGGCCAGCGCGTCGACCTCGCGGATATTGGCGAGGAACTGGTTGCCGAGCCCTTCGCCCTTGGAGGCGCCGCGCACCAGGCCGGCAATATCCACGAAGGTGAGCTTGGTCGGCACGATCTCGGCGGATTTGGCGAGGCGCGCGAGCGGCTCGAGCCGCGGATCTGGCACGGCGACCTCGCCGATGTTCGGCTCGATGGTGCAGAACGGATAATTGGCGGCCTGCGCCGCCGCGGTCTCGGTCAGCGCATTGAACAGCGTCGACTTGCCCACGTTCGGCAGGCCGACAATGCCGCATTTGAAGCCCATGTTTCAGTATTCTCGATCGATGACCGCCGATGGATCATTGCTTCATCGCGCTCAATCCGCCGGCTTCGCGGCCGGCGCTTTCGGCTCGACAAAGCCCTTGGCGTCCATGGCGAGATGCACCCGGTTCTGGAACGTCGCGTCCTCGCCGCGGGCGAGCAGCTCGGCGTTCTCGGCGATGATGTCGCACAACGCCGTCACCCACGGCCGCTCTCTCTTGGCAAAATCGCCGAGCACGTACGCATAGACCAGGTCCTTGACGCCCGGGTGGCCGACCCCGATGC
>DASPZC010000454.1:0-3889 GCA_035636455.1 Xanthobacteraceae bacterium | reverse complement strand
CTCGACCTCGCGCCTTTCGGGCTTCTCCATGTAGGGCGGTTCGGTGCGCGCTATTCCGACGCGGATATCGGTGAAATCGGGCGGCACGCCGGGCGGCCACGGATCCCCGGCCGGCTGGCGCGGCGCGACCTCCTCGCCGGCGGCGCTCGCCCACCGCGCCCACGCAAGCTCGGCCAGCGCGCCGGCCGCCGCGCCGTCCACCAGCATCTGCACGTCGTGAAACGGACGATAGTGCCTGCCGGCGAGGTCGACCCGGTGCGGATTATCGATGTCGTGCGCGGGCGTGTCCCAGCGCCGGATGGTCACGTCGAGGCCGCCCGTGAACGCGATCGCATCGTCGATCACGATCAGCTTCTGGTGCTGCGCCGAGCCGAGCGGAACCGCATTGTCGAGGCAGAACCGCACCTGCGGGGGCGTGCTCCAGCGCAAGGTCAGGGTCGCGAACAGCTCTCGCTCCATGGCGTAGAGGATCGAATAGTCCCAGGTCAGGAGGCAGACCTTGAGTTCGGGCCGCCGGCACACCAGCGCGGACAGGAGGTCGGCCAGCGGTTCGGGAAACCCGTCCTCGGCGCGGCCGGTCTCGCCGACCAGGCGGGTGCGGCTGTGGATATCCCATCCGACGAAGATGACGCGGTGGCGCGCCGCGACGAGCGCCGCGCGCACGGCGCGGAAATAGGCCGCGCCGTCGACCAGCACCGCCGCCCGCGCGGCATGCTCGATCCGCCAAACGTTGGCGCCCGGCTTGAGCATCGCAGCCTATCGTCCTTTCGGCGCCCGAATCCGCGCCCAGGATGGTAACGCGTGAGGGGCCGGTTGGTGGCACCGCACCGCTCGCGGCCGGCGCTGGCAGGCGACCCTTTATCGGGGCCATTTCATTACCGGGCGCATCGCGCTAAAAAGGATTCGGGCTCTGGCAATTCTTCGCCTTCCGTTGCGGGGCGAGAAACGTCGGCGAGGCCACTGAAATGATTGGATTTTTCTCCGCCTGCCGGGCGGGCGGCCGCGCCTGAGGGGAATCGGTCCGCCATGGCGATGGCTGCCAACGACATCGAGCGCCTGATCAAAGCCGGCATCCCGGACGCCGCGGTGACCATCCGCGATCTCGCCGGCGACGGCGACCATTACGCCGCCACCGTGATCGCCGAGTCGTTTCGCGGCAAGTCGCGGGTGCAGCAGCACCAACTGGTCTACGAGGCCCTCAAGGGGCAGATGGGTGGGACCCTGCACGCGCTGGCGCTGCAGACCGGCGTGCCGGAGACGTGATTTGGAGCATTTTCCGGAAAAGTGGACACCGGTTTTCCGCAGAAAATGCGACCCAAGTAAAGTACCCGTCGGGTCTTGGGATTCGGCCGGCCGTGCGCTACATAAGCGGCGAACGGGCCGCGGGCCCCACGAGGATCGAATCATGGGCATCGAGCAATTCATCGACAACGAGGTCAAGGGCAACGACGTGGTGGTGTTCATGAAGGGCACGCCGCAGTTCCCCATGTGCGGGTTCTCCGGCCAGGTCGTGCAGATTCTCGATTACATCGGCGTGCCCTACAAAGGCATCAACGTGCTGGAGTCGGATGACCTGCGCCAAGGCATCAAGGCCTATGCGCAATGGCCGACCATCCCGCAGCTCTACGTCAAGGGCGAGTTCGTCGGCGGCTGCGACATCATCCGCGAAATGTTCCAGGCCGGCGAGTTGCAGAGCCTGATGAAAGAGAAGGGCCTGGCGGTCAAGGATCAGGCGACCGCCTGACCCGCCTCCGCAGCGCCAATAATTGGAAAGCCCCCGAGTGTCCTCGGGGGCTTTTCGATTGCGCGGGGTGGAGTCCGGCGAGCCGGCGAGGCGGGTTGCGCCGGTCAGCGCGAGTAATATTCGACCACGAGGTGCGGCTCCATCATCACCGCGTAGGGCACCTCGCCGAGCAGCGGGATGCGGGCGAGCTTAGCCGTCATCTTGGTGTGGTCGACCTCGACGTAGTCGGGCACGTCGCGCTCGGCGAGCGAGGTCGCCTCGATCACCATCGGCATCTGCTTCGAGGCGTCCTTGACCTCGACCACGTCGCCGACCTTGACCCGGTAGCTCGGGATGGTGACGCGGCGGCCGTTGACCTTGACGTGGCCGTGGTTGACGAACTGGCGCGCGGCGAACACCGTCGGGACGAATTTCGCGCGGTAGACCACCGCGTCGAGCCGGCGCTCCAGGAGCCCGATCAAATGGGCGCCGGAATCGCCCTTCATGCGGATCGCTTCCTCGTAGATGCCGCGGAACTGCCGCTCGGAAATGTTGCCGTAGTAGCCGCGCAGCTTCTGCTTGGCGCGCAGCTGCACGCCGTAGTCGGAGAGCTTGCCCTTGCGGCGCTGGCCATGCTGGCCGGGGCCGTATTCGCGGCGGTTCACCGGGCTCTTGGGGCGGCCCCAGATGTTCTGCCCCATGCGGCGGTCGAGCTTGTATTTCGATTCACTGCGCTTGGTCATCGCGTCCTCTTGGTAGGGAACAAGTGTTTTGAGGATCGCGCCCTCCTCTGCCACGGACCTTCATCCATGGCCGACAGGCGGGGCCTTTTGTTTGAGCATGATCTTGTCGGAAAACCGGTAACCACTTTTCCGGATCATGCTCCCAGCGCAAGGCGCCGCCACGGGTCGCGAAACGTTTTGCGGGCCAGATGGGCCCGCAACGCGCGGGTTTCTAGGCGGAAACCTCGGATGAGTCAAATCGCTCGGGCGCGACGATCTCGCTCAGCCCGTAGCGGCCGAGCGTCGCGACCAGCGCCGCGGAGGGCGGGCGGCCGGAGGTGAAGAGTGCGCGCGCCGTCGCCCCGTCGTGCCGCCCCGGCTTGCCGATCAACTCGACCACGCGGCGCGCGATTGCCGGCGCCGGATCGATGAAGGCGACCGGCCATGGCGCGAGCCGCGCCAGGCGGTCGAGCAGGAGCGGATAGTGGGTGCAGGCGAGCACGATCGTATCGGTGCGCGCGGCGCCGTCGGCAACGAAACAGGGCGCGATCTCGGCGGCGATCGCCGCGTCCGTGACGGGCTCGCCGGCGAGCGCCGCCTCGGCAAGCGCTGCCAGCCGCGGCGAGCCGACCAGGGTCACGGCGCAGCCGGCGGCGTACTCGCGGATCAGCGCGCGGGTGTACTCGCGCTCGACCGTCGCCTTCGTGCCGAGCACGGATACGCGCTTGCTGCGCGAGGCCGCGCAGGCCGGCTTGATCGCCGGCACCGTGCCGACGAACGGGAGCGGCAGGCGCGCGCGCAGGCTCGGCAGCACGATGGTTGAGGCGGTGTTGCAGGCGATGACCACGAGGTCGGGCGCATAGGCGTCGGTCAGCCGCTCCATCAGGGACACGACGCGCGCGATCAGCACGGGCTCGGCGAGCGCGCCGTAGGGGAAGAGCGCGTCGTCGGCCGCATAGACGAAGCGCGCGTCCGGGCGTGCCCGTGCGACCTCGCGATAAACCGTGAGGCCGCCGAGTCCGGAATCGAACACCAGGAGGGTGGGACTTCCGATCGAACGCGGCATCAGGAGGGGACCAAGGAGGGATCTGGGATCGGGAGCATGTGGGCTCGGTGCCAGCCCCGGGGCTTCGATGAGGCGCAAGGGCACCGCATCGCGCTCCGGTCCGTGCGCCGTTCCGCCTGACGCCATGGTTGTCCCCGTTGGTCCCGGCCGAATTGTGGCGCGGGCGGGTTAACCAATGGCAACCACGAGCGCATGTTCCAGGCGCGCGTAATCGGCGGGCTGGTTGTAGGCCTGGGCGGATATGCGCACCCACAACGCGCCGGCAAAGACGGTGATGGCGCTCTCGATGCGGTGTTCTTCGAACAACCGCACCCGTAGTTCCTGGGCGCGCTCCGGGGTCGCAGGCCCGGTCGGCGGCAGGCGCACCGCGGCCATCGA
>DASPZC010000453.1:0-2009 GCA_035636455.1 Xanthobacteraceae bacterium | reverse complement strand
CCGCGCGCATCGTCGTGCTCCCCGGAGACGGCATCGGGCCGGAGGTGACTGCCGCGGCTCGGCGGGTGCTGGATGCTGCGGCGATTCGCGCGGGCATGGCGCTCGACTATGTCGACGACGTGGTGGGCGGCGCGGCCGTCGATGAGTACGGCGTGGCGTTGCGCCCGCAGACGCTGCGTCTCTGCAAGACCGCGGACGCGATCCTCTTCGGCGCCGTGGGCGGACCGAGATGGGATGATGCCGCACCGGACAGCAAGCTTCGCCCCGGCTCGGCGCTGCTCGGACTTCGCAAGGGACTTGGCCTCTTCGCCAATCTGCGCCCCGTTCGCGTCGATGCGGCAATGGTCGCCACCTCGGCGCTGCGGCCGGAACGAGTGCGCGACGTCGATCTCCTGGTGGTTCGCGAGTTGACCGGTGGTCTCTACTTCAGCCGGCCCAAGCGGCGCTATACGACGGCCCGCGGTGAGGCCGCCGTCGATACCATGCGGTACAGCACACCGGAGATCGAACGGGTCGCGGTGCGAGCGTTCGAACTGGCCCGGTTCCGGCGCCGCATGCTCTGCTCGGTCGACAAGGCCAACGTGCTGGAGACCTCGCGGCTCTGGCGCGCGGTCGTCAGCCGGATCGCCGAACGCTACCCCGACGTTGCCTGCAGTCACATGCTGGTGGATGCGTTTGCGATGGACCTGCTGCGCAGGCCGCAGGCCTACGACGTCGTGCTCACCGAGAATCTCTTCGGCGACATCCTCACCGACGAAGCATCCATGCTGGCGGGCGCGCTCGGCATGCTACCGTCCGCGAGTCTCGGCGCCGGGACGGCGGGGTTATACGAGCCGATCCACGGGTCGGCACCCGACATCGCCGGAAAGGGGGTCGCGAATCCAGTCGGCGCCATCTTGAGCGCGGCGCTGTTGCTGCGCTGGTCGCTCAACCGCGACGATGCGGCGCAGGCGATCGAGCGCGCCGTCTCACGGGTGCTGGCGGACGGACTGCGAACGGCCGACACCGTGCGCGACGGCGAGAAACCGGTCGGGACCGCGGCCATGGCCGACGCGATCGTCAGCGCGCTTCGCTAGCCCAGGACGTGCCGGAGGGCTACGAGCGTCGGCTCGATGGCGCGAGGTACGCGCGAGCCGCGCGTCAGCGCCTGCGGGTCCTTGAGTCCGTGACCGGTGAGCACGCAGACAACCGCCTCGGCGCCGTCAAGGCTCCCGGCGGTTGCCTTCTTCAGTAGGAGGGCAACGGCGGCAGCGGAGGCCGGCTCGACCAGCAGACCTTCCTCGCGCGCCAGCCGCCGATGCGCCGCCATGATCTCGTCGTCACTCACGGACTCGATCGTGCCGCCCGACTCGTCGCGCGCCGCGATGGCCGCGCTCCAGGAGGCAGGGTTGCCGATCCGAATCGCCGAGGCGACCGTCTGCGGCCTTACGACTGGCCGGCCGCGCACCAACGGCGCCGCCCCACGGGCCTGTGCGCCGTGCAGCGTCGGGAGTGACGCGCCGCTACGGCTCGCGAGCTCGCAAAACCCTCGCCAGTAGGCGGTGATGTTGCCGGCATTGCCGACCGGAATGAAGAGCCGCGCCGGGGCGCGGCCGAGCTGTTCGACGACTTCGAAGGCGGCCGTCTTCTGGCCCTCGATGCGAAACGGGTTGACGGAATTCACGAGCGCGACAGCCGGCTCGTCGGCCAGGCGGCGCACCAGGGTCAGTGCGCGATCGAACGATCCCCTGACCGTCACGATGATCGCGCCGTAGGCGAGTGCCTGTGCCAGCTTTCCCGCTGCGACACCGCCTGCGGGGACGACGACGACGGCGCGAAGACCGCATCGCGCGGCATAGGCCGATGCCGAGGCGCTGGTGTTGCCCGTCGACGCGCACAGGAGCGTTTTGGCTCCGGCCTCGATCGCCCGGGCGGTGGCGAGCGCCATGCCGCGGTCTTTGAAGGATCCGCTCGGGTTCAGGCCTTCGTACTTGAAATAGAGCTGGTCGAGCCCGATCGCCGGACCGATT
>DASPZC010000452.1:0-3417 GCA_035636455.1 Xanthobacteraceae bacterium | reverse complement strand
AATTTTCGGCCACATCGCGAACCTCTATTTTCAGAAATTTGGCGACCAGTCGGACGCGCTTGCGATGATCGCCGCCAAGAACCACAAGAACGGGGTGGCAAATCCCTATGGGCAGATGCGCAAGGACCTCGGCTACGCGTTCTGCCGCACCGAGAGCGAGAAGAACCCGTTCGTGGCCGGACCGCTCAAGCGCACCGACTGCTCGCTCGTGTCCGACGGCGCCGCCGCGGTGGTGCTGGCGGACGTCGAGACCGCGCTCGGCATGGGCAAGGCCGTGGTGTTCCGCGCCGCCGAGCACGTGCAGGATTTTCTGCCGCTGAGCCGGCGCGACATTCTGAAATTCGAGGGCTGCGGCGAGGCGTGGCGCCGCGCCCTCGCGCGCGCCGGCGTGACGCTCGGCGACCTGTCGTTCGTCGAGACCCACGATTGCTTCACCATCGCCGAGCTCATCGAGTACGAGGCGATGGGGCTGGTGCCGGAGGGGCGCGGCGCCACCGCCATCGCCGAAGGGCTCACCGAGAAGGACGGCAAGCTGCCGATCAACCCGTCGGGCGGACTCAAGGCGAAAGGTCATCCGATCGGCGCGACCGGTGTCTCCATGCACGCGCTCGCGGCCATGCAGCTCACCGGCCGCGCCGGCGACATCCAGGTGCGCGATCCGCGCCTCGGCGGCATCTTCAACATGGGCGGCGCGGCGGTCGCGAACTACGTCAGCATCCTCGAACGGATCAGGTGACCAGTAATCAGTCATCAGTGATCGGTAACCAGTAATCAGAAGACCTGGACCATTCTGGTCACTGATTACTGAGTACTGATGACTGGTTACTCCGCCGCCTTCGGCTGCAGCTCGGGAACCATGAACTGCGCGCGCGCAAGCACCGCAAACTTGCCGCCCTGCCGCACCAGCTCCTCGAACGCGCCGCTCTCCACCACCCGGCCGCTGTCGAACACCAGGATGCGCGTCGCGTTGCGGATGGTGGCGAGGCGGTGCGCGATCACGAAGGTGGTGCGGCCCTTCATCACCTCGTCGAGCGCGAGCTGGACCATGCTCTCGGTCGACGCGTCGAGCGAGCTCGTCGCCTCGTCGAGGATGAGGATGGGCGGATCCTTGAGCAGCGCCCGCGCGATCGACAGGCGCTGGCGCTCGCCGCCGGAGAGCGAGCGCCCGCGCTCGCCGACCCGCGCCTCGAAGCCGTCGGGGTGATGCTCGATGAAGCCGAGCGCCTGCGCCCGTTCGGCCGCCTTGCGCATGTCGGCAGGCGCCGCGTCCGGCCGGCCGACCAGCAGGTTGTCGGCGACCGAGCGGTTGAACAGCAGCGCCTCCTGGAACACCACGCCGATGTTGCGGCGGAGCGCCGAGAGCTTGAGGCCGCGCACGTCCATGCCGTCGATCTTGATCACGCCCGATTGCGGATCGAAGGCGCGATGCAGCAAGGCGAGCGCGGTCGACTTGCCGGCGCCGGTGGCGCCGACCAGCGCCACCGTCTGTCCGGGCAGCACGGTGAACGTCAGGTCGGCGACGGCCGCGCGCTTGCCGTCATAGGAGAACGACACGTCGCGGAACTCGACGAGGCCGCGCACGCGGCCGGGGTCGACCGCGTCCTCGCGGTCGCGCACCGCCGGCGCGGTGTCGAGCACGCCGAAGAATTCCCGCAGCCGCGGCACGTCGAGGAAGACCCGGCTGGCAAAGCCGACCGCCTGCTCGAGCTTGGCGATCAGCGTGGTGGCGAGGCTCATGAACATCACGATCTCGCCGATGGTGGCGAGGCCGGCGATATGCAGCCAGATGCCGACGAGAAAGATCGACAGCATGGTGATGGTGGTCGACGCCCGCGTCAGCACGGCGACCACGGCCCACCACGACAGGATCGGGATCTGCGCCGCCAGCAGATGGTCGGCGACGTTGCGCAGCCCCGACACCTCGGCTTCGATCCGGGTAAAACCCTGGACCAGCGCGACGTTGCTCAGCGCGTCGGACGCGCGCTCGAACAGATCGGTGTAGTGGCCTTCGACCGAGCGCTGCATGGTCTCGGTCCGGCGGATGACGACGGCCGTGAGCGCTGCGAACACGACGCACAGCCCGATCAGCAGCAGCGCCAGGCGCCAGTTGAGCAGCAGCGCGAGCGGCAGCAGCACGAGCAGCGACACGAACGCCGCCAGGTGCTCGCGAAAGAACGACAGCCACAGCGCCCACAGCGAATCGGTGCCGGTGAGCATCACCTTCATCAGCCGGCCGGAATGGACGCCGCCGTGATAGGACAGCGGCAGTTGCAGCACGTGCTCGAAATAATCGGTCAGCGCCACTTGCCGGCGGCGGTGCGCCAGCCGGTCGGCGTGCAGCGCAATGAGCACGCCGCAGCCGATGGTGAAGAGCCCGAACCCGGCCCAGGCGCCGAGCAGCGGCAGCAGGTCGGGCAGGGAGGGCGCCACGCCCTTGGCCTGCGCGCCGACCAGCGCGTCGATGATACGGCCGAACAGCACCGGCTCGGCGAATTGCGCGGCCGCCAGGGCCACGTTGGCGACCGCCAGCAGCCAGCCCAATCGGGCCTCGGACCCCAGCAGCCCGAGGACGCGGCCATAGAGGCGAAGGAAGTTCATGACGCCATTTCGGCAGATGCGGAGGCGGCAATGTAGCGGAAACCCGCCGGATAACGAACCCGATGTCCACAGCTACGTATCAAGGACAGGCACCTTTCGCTATTTCACAACCGGTCGCTGTAATCTCTGTCAATTTTGACAGTAGCGCTTTGTCGCGCCGACTCGAAAATTCCCCCGCGCATCGATTCTCATCCCACCCCGCAACGGCGCGAGGCGAACCAGGCGACGCTCACGGCCACTCTCAAATGAACAATCAAAAATTGTAGAAACCGATGACCAATATTCCCACCGAGCTGTTGCGGACCCTGGTCCTCGTTGCCGACGTGCGCAGCTTCACCAAGGCGGCCCAAACCCTCGGCGTGAGCCAACCGTCGGTCAGCGCGCACATCAAGCGGCTTCAGGCGATACTTGGCAACGAATTGCTCGACAGGAGCGCGCCCGGCGTGAACCTGACCGAGGCGGGGCAGGCCGTTCTCGATCATGCGCGGCGCCTGCTTTCGCTCAACGATCGCATCCTCGACTTGGCGGCGCCGGACCCGGCCGCGTCTCCGCTGCGTATCGGCATTCCGGGGGATTTCGGCGGGGACCTCCTCCCGACCGCCCTGGCGGAGTTTCGCCGGCGCTTTCCGCACCAGCGATTTCGGGTGCGCAGCGACGGGTCCGACACTCTGCTCCGGGGGCTGCGTCAGGGCGAGATGGACCTGGCCGTCGCGTTCACGCATTCCGGTCCGGTGATCGACGCGCGCCACCGGTGGACCGAAAGGGTCGCGTGGATTCGCGGCGCCGCGACCGACTGCGGGCCGGCCGACCCGGTGCCCC
>DASPZC010000451.1:0-2280 GCA_035636455.1 Xanthobacteraceae bacterium | reverse complement strand
CGCTCGAGCGCGATCTCGTCGCGGCCCCATTGCTCGATGTTCCAGTCCTCGTCGACGTGCGCCGCCGCCCAAGCGTCGTCGGTCGCGAGGCGGCCGTGCAGCAGCGCCAGCGCGATCAGCGCCGAGCCGGTCAAGGTGGTGACCGCGTGCACGGCGCCGAGCCGCCAGGGATCGTGGGGGATCGCGGCGCGCGCCCCGGCGAGCGCCGGCTCCGGCTGCGCCGCGTGCACGATCCCCTGCGCCAGCACGAACCGGGCGCCGAGCGCCTCGTGCGCCCAGGCCAGGATCGGATCCCAGTGGCGCGCCTGGCGCTCGGCCAGCTCGTGCGGGCCTTCCGCCCGATAGAACAGGAGGTCGGAGCCCAGATATTTTTCGATCTCCGCCGCCACCTCTTCATGTGCCGCGGCAACGCCGTCGAGGATCGAATTGGCAAGCCGGGTGAGCGGCATTTTGGCCGGATCGATGGTCTCGGCCGGCGCCTGCCACTCGGCGGCGATCGCTTCGGCAAGCGCGCGCGTGGGCGCCGCGAGGGTGCGGCGCCCCGGCGTGCGCGCCGGCCGGCCGTCGAGCAGCAGGCAAAATCCGCCCTCGCCGTCCCCGACGCTCACCTCGTGATAGAACCGGCGCGGCAAGCGCGGCCGTATCGAGCGGCGCGCCGCCTCGATCGGATCGGGCCGCTCGGCGGCGAACAGGTCGGCGAAGATGTCGCGCAAATCGGTGTCCTCGCGCGGACGCTAAACTTTCCGCACGAAGGCGGGCGTCAGCTCCTTGACCGAACGCACGCCGGATTGGCGCATGGCGACCTCGAGCTCGGCGCGCATCAATTCGAGCACCCGCTCGACGCCGGCCTGGCCGAAGGCGCCGAGGCCCCACAGATAGGGCCGCCCGATGCACTCGGCGTTCGCGCCGATCGCCAGCGCCTTGACGAGGTCGGTGCCGCGGCGGAAGCCGCTGTCGACCAATACCGGGATGCGTCCGCTCACCGCCTGCACCACCTCGGGCAGGAAATCGATTGTTGCGCCGCCGCTGTCCTCGCCGCGTCCGCCGTGGTTCGAGACGATGACGCCGTCGACCCCGTTCTCCACGCACAGCTTGGCGTCCTCCGCGGTGAGGATACCCTTGATCACGAGCTTCATGCGGGTCGCGTCGCGCAGCCGGCGCACGAAGTCCCAGGTGAGGTTCGAGGACTCCATGCGCTTGAGCGCGGAGAGGTCGATGCCGTCGTAATTGGGCCGGGTGCGCGCCCGGTCCTGGATGGTGGTCCCGTGGCAATCGGAGCACACGCGCGCGTCGATCTTGCGCAGGCGCAAGAAGGTTTCCTGGTTGCGGCCGGCCACCCGGTCGACGGTGAGCGCCACGACCGGGCAGCCCGCCGCTTCCGCGCGTCCCACCAGGGCCTTGGCGACGTCCCAGCTCGGCGACGCATAGAGCTGGAACCAGATCGGCATGCCGCGTTCCTTGGTCACGTCGTCGACCGAGGTCGAGGCGCTGGTCGAGAGAATTTGCAGATGCCGGCGCGCCTTGGCGGCGCGCGCTACCGCGAGCTCGCCGTCCGCATGAAAGGCGCGGTTGCCCCCGGTCGGCGCAATGATGATCGGCGTCTCCCACTTGACGCCGAACAGCTCGATGCCGGGATCGACGTTGGTCACGTCGACGAGGCGGCGCGGGCGCAGCACCAGCCGATTGAACGCCTCGCGGTTGGCGCGCAGCGTCACCTCGTCGTCGATGCCCGACGCCATATAGCCGAAGTGCGCCGGCGGCACGTTCTTGTAGGCGGCCGGCTCGAAGTCGAACACGTTGATGGCGTCCCTCGGGCTCTTGATCGGCTCGCCCATGTCGCGCGGCGCCCACGTCATGGGGTCGGGAAGGCGCGACGGCGTCTCGTGGGCGAAGCTTGGCGCCGCAAAGGCGAGCAGCGGGCTCCCGGCGAGAAATTTCAGGAAGTTGCGACGGCTTGTTGACGTGTCGGCGCTGCGCATGAGCAAGCCTCCCCGCGAGGATGTTGTTGTTTGACGAGCTTACACCCGGCCGACCGGGCGCGCGACCAGATGGGGTAGAACCGAAGAGCTTACTCGGCCGCAGCCGCCGCCGGCGCGGCCCACATCCGCTCGAGCGTGGGCAGGAGCGCGGGAAATTCCTCGATCACCGCGACCGCGCCGGCCGCACGGAGCGCGTCGGGCGGGTGGTAGCCCCAGGCAACGCCGATGCCGGCCGCGCCGGCCGACTGCGCCATGCGCATGTCGAAGGCGGTGTCGCCGACCACGACGGTGTCGGCGGGCG
>DASPZC010000450.1:0-5128 GCA_035636455.1 Xanthobacteraceae bacterium | reverse complement strand
GGCAAGATCACGGCCGTTGAATGCGAGTGCATCCAGCGCGGCGGCGCGCACTCGGGCTACGGCGTGGTCACGATCCTCTACTCGGGCTCGATGCTGTACGCCATCTACGACCTGCACAACGTCAAATATGTCGGCCGGCGCGCGCTCACCAACACGCCGCCCTGCGGCGCCTTCCGCGGCCACGGCACGGTCGATATCCGCTTCGCCTTCGAGAGCCTGCTCGACCAGATGGCGACCGAGCTCGGGCTCGATCCGCTGGCGGTGCGGCGCGCCAATTATCTCAGCGCGCCGACCTTCACCGACAACGACCTCATGGTGAATAGCTACGGCTTGCCTGAGTGCGTCGACTGGGTCGAACAGGCGAGCGGCTGGCGCGCCCGCAAGGGTCGACTTGCGCGGGGCAAGGGGCTGGGCATGGCCTGCTCGCACTACATCAGCGGCGCGTCGAAGCCGGTCAACTGGACCGGCGAGCCGCACGCGACGGTCAAGCTCAAGCTCGACTTCGACGGCTCCATCGTCCTGCTCACCGGCGCGGCGGAGATCGGCCAGGGCTCGTCGACCGTGCTGGTGCAGACCGTCGCCGAGGTGCTCGGGCTCGATCTTTCCCGCGTCCGCATCGTCACCGGCGACAGCGACGTGGTGCCCAAGGACAACGGCTCCTACTCCTCGCGCGTGACCTTCATGGTCGGCAACGCCGCCATCGAGGCGGCGCAGAATCTCAAGCGCATCCTGGTCGCCGCCGCGGCGCGCAAGCTCGATGCCCAGCCGGACGACGTCGAGTGCCTGGGCGAGCTTTACCGCGCCGGCGCCCAGGACAAGGGACTGTCGTTCGACGAGGTGGTCACCGAGGCGCTGAAAGACACCGGCACGATCACCGTGACTGGAAACTACTCGACCATCCCCGAGTCGCACGGCGGCAAGAAATATCGCGGCGCCGCCATCGGCGGCACCATGGGCTACAGCTATTCGGCCCAGGTGGTGGAGGTGAGCGTCGACGAGGACACCGGCGCGGTGAGCGTGGACAAGGTGTGGGTCGCGCACGATTGCGGCAAGGCGCTCAACCGGCTCGCCGTCGAAGGCCAGGTGCAGGGATCCGTGTGGATGGGAATGGGCCAGGCGATGAGCGAGGAGGCCGCGTATCATGACGGCCTGCTCGTCACCGCCAACATGCTCGATTACCGCGTGCCGACGATCTTCGACTCGCCGCCGATCGAGGTGGGCATCGTCGAGAGCAACGATCCGCACGGGCCGTTCGGCGCCAAGGAGGCCGGTGAAGGTTCGCTCGCCGCCTTCCTGCCCGCGCTGACCAATGCCATCGCCGATGCCATCGGCATTCGCTTCAACGATCTGCCGGTCACCCCCGACCGGGTGTTCGCGGCGATCGAGAAGCGCCGGCGCGCGGCCGGCAACGGCGACGGCAGCGCGGATATCGACGGAGGCGCATGATGGATGCGCTGCACGAGTTCGCGCTGCTGCGCCCGCGCAGCCTCGACGAGGCGATCGCGGCGCGCGCCGCGCATCCCGACAGCCGGCCGCTCGGGGGCGGCACCGATCTCCTCGTCAATATCCGGCGCGGCATCGTCGCCCCGCCGGTGCTCATCGAAATGAACGGGGTGGCCGAGCTTACGACGATCCAAGCCGACGCGCACACGCTCGAAATCGGCGCGTCGGTCACGCTCGCCGAGTTGGCTGCGCATCCGCAGGTCAATGCGCACTATCCGGTCGTGGCGCAGGCGGCCCACATCGTTGCCGGGCCGACCCAGCGCAACATGGGCACCGTCGGCGGCAACCTCTGCCTCGACACGCGCTGCATCTTCTACAATCAAAGCGAATGGTGGCGTTCGGCCAATAACCATTGCCTCAAGACCACCGGCGACATCTGCCACGTGGCGCCGAAGAGCCACGGCGTGTGCTTCGCCACGTTCAGCGGCGACCTTGCCCCTGCCCTGCTCACGCTGGGCGCCGAGGTCGACCTTGCCGGGCCGGCCGGTCGGCGCACGCTGCCGCTGGCGCAGCTCTACATCGGCTACGCGCGCCACGATACGGCGACCGGCGACGGCAAGAATTACCTCGCGCTCAAGCCGGGCGAACTGGTCGTCGCGGTGCGCGCCAAGAACACCCCGGGCCTGCGGTCGGCCTACGACAAGATCCGCATCCGCCGGTCGATCGAATACCCGGTCGCCGGCGTTGCCGTTGCCTTGCGGCGGGAGGGGACGAGCCTCGCCGACCTGCGCGTCGCTTTCACCGGCACGAACCCGCGTCCCGTGCTGCTCGACGGCACGGGCGAGCTGTGCGGCGGTCCGCTCGATGACCGCGTATTCAAAGGCCTCGACGTGCTGGTGCGCGACCAGATCATGGCGATGAAGACCACCTTCACGCCGGGGCACTACCGCCGCCGGGTCGCCGGCGTGCTGGCGCGGCGGCTGGTCGCTTCACTCTGGGATCAGGCGTCAGGCGTCAGGATTCGTGACTGTTGATTCCTGACTCCTGACGCCTGCCTCCCGGCTCCTGCTCCCTCAGCTTGAACCGCTGGATCTTGCCGGTCGGCGTGCGCGGCAGGTCGGAGCACACGGCAATCCAGCGCGGATATTTCCACGCCCCGGCGCGCTCCTTCACATGCGCCTTGAGCGTCTCGAACAGGCGCTCGTCCGCGGCATAGCCGTTCTTGAGCACGACGAACGCCTTCGGCTTGATCAACCCGTCGGCGTCCTCTGCGCCGATGACCGCCGCCTCGAGCACGGCCTCATGCGATACCAGCGCCGCCTCGACGTCGAACGGCGACACCCACATGCCGCTGACCTTGAACATGTCGTCGGTGCGGCCGCAATAATGGTAGTAGCCGTCGCCGTCGCGCCGGAATCGGTCGCCGGTGTGGACCCATTCGCCGACGAAGGTACGCCGGCTCTTCGCCCGCTGGTTCCAGTAGCCCTCCCCGGCCGAGGGTCCACGCACGATCAATTCGCCGATCTGCCCGTCGCCCACTTCATCGCCGCTCTCGTCGACGATTTTTGCGTCATAGCCGGGGACCGGCTTTCCGGTCGAGCCGTAGCGCGCGTCGCCCGGACGGTTGCTGAGAAAGGTCTGCAGCATCTCGGTCGAGCCGATGCCATCGAGAATGTCGACCCCAACGATATCTCGCCAGCGCTCGCCGATGTGCGCCGGCAGCGCCTCGCCGGCCGAGACGCACAGGCGAAGGCGATCGGAGCCGGCCCCCCGCCGCAAATCCTTGCGCGCGAGCAGGGCCGCATAAAGCGACGGAACGCCGTAGAAGATGGTCGGGCGATGCTTGCGCATCACGTCGAGCACGCACTCGGGGGTCGGCCGGTCGGGCAGCAGCACGGTCGAGGCGCCGACCGACATGGGAAACGACATGGCGTTGCCGAGCCCATAGGCGAAGAACAGCTTTGCGGCCGAAAAGACCACGTCGTCGCTGCGGATGCCGAGAACGCCCTGGCCGAACAATTTGGCGGTCGCCATCAGGCTCGCGTGCACGTGCTTCACCGCCTTCGGGTCGCCGGTCGAGCCGGACGTGTAGAGCCAGAACGCGACTTCGTCGGCGACGGTCGGCGCCGCGAACGGCACCGGCGCGCAGCGTGCAAGCAGCTCATCGAGGAGATGGACCTCGCGGGGCGCAAAGCCGGCCTTGTCCGCGACGCCTGCGCCGACCAAGACGACCGTGCGCAGATGCGGCGCGCGGTCGAGAACCGGCAGGATGGATTCGGCGAGCGATGCCGCGAGGACGATCGCCGAGGCGCGGCTGTCGGCCAGCATGTAGGCGTACTGATCCGCCGGCAGGAACGTGTTGAACGGGACCGCGACGATCCCGGCGCGGATCGCGCCCCAGAACACGGCCGGATAGTCGACCGTATCGGGCAGCAGCAGGGCGACCCGGTTCTCCGGCCGCAGGCCCAGCGACCGCAGGGCGTCCGCGACCCGCACCGTGCGCTCGCGCAGATGCGCATAGGTGATCGAGCGCCCGCCGTCCGTGAACGCCAGCTTGTCGCCGAGGCCGCGCGCAAGGTTGGCATCGACGAACTCGGCCGCGGCGTTGTAGGCGGTTCGACCGGCAGGAAGCTCCGGCAAGGTCACTCTCTCCCATCGACGCCGTGCCGGCAGGACGGCGCCGGAGTCTAGTCATCCCCGCCGCATTCGGAGCGGCACAAATCGGGGGAATCATGGCCCGGTTTCGGGGCCGCGGGGCATCGCCCGGCGAGCGGGTCGCCGGGGGCGCGATATGCATTATATTGCAGGTGAGGTCCCAATCCCCTAAACACGGCATACAGACAAGACATGCCGCGGATCACCTTCATCGAGCACGACGGCACCACCCACACGGTCGAGGCGGAGATCGGCTCGACCGTGATGGAGACCGCCATCCGCAACGGCATCAGCGGCATCGTCGCCGAATGCGGCGGCGCGTGCTCGTGCGCGACCTGCATGGTTCATGTGGACGAGGCCTGGGCCGACCGCCTGGTGCCGCGATCGACGGCGGAGGAAGACATGCTCGACTTCGCCTTCGACGTGCAGCCGACATCGCGCCTGTCGTGCCAGATCAAGGTCGAGGAAGCGCTCGACGGCCTCGTGGTGCGCACGCCCGCCTATCAGGGGCGGTAAGCGACGCCAGATCGGGCATCGAAGCCGATTCCATCTGCCGCCTGCCCGCTCCCCCCAACTGGGAAACGGGCGTTCTCTCTGCGCCCTTTGCCAGCACGGGATTGTTGCAGTCGGTACCCGGGTTGCGGACCGAGGACTGGCAGATGTGAGCGTTGCACGCAAGGCGTCAGCAGGTATGCCCGCCCTCACGCGGCTTGAGCCAGCGCGTTCCCGACTTGATCGCACGCTGCGATGATCTGCGCCGTTTCCTCGAACAAGTGCCCGAGTTCGGCGCCCGACGGGACGCCGGTGCCGGGTCCCAGCGTCGCGAGCGTGGCCAAGGTTCGGGACGGCAAAGCGCCGCGCTCGACGAGAGCGCGCGTCTGAGCAGGCGTCGCCATCGAGATGCCGGCTGACAGCTCGCCGAGTAGCGAGAGTTTGGCCGCCGCGCCGTGGCCGATCGCCCGCGCGATCAGCGGCGATGCCTCTTCCGGGAAGCCTCCGGCAGCGAGCACCTTCGCCATCCGCAGGGACC
>DASPZC010000449.1:0-3745 GCA_035636455.1 Xanthobacteraceae bacterium | reverse complement strand
CGAGGTGTTCAAGTTCCCCGACTCCGGCATCGCCATGGCGATGTACAATCTCGACGGCTCGATCCGCGACTTCGCCCGCGCCTCGATGAACTTTGCGCTGGCGCGCGGCTATCCGCTCTACCTGTCGACCAAGAACACCATCGTCAAGGTCTATGACGGCCGCTTCAAGGACATCTTCCAGGAAGTGTTCGACAGCGAGTTCAAGGCCGAGTTCGCGAAGAAGAAGCTCACCTACGAGCACCGGCTGATCGACGACATGGTGGCGGCGGCGCTCAAGTGGTCGGGCGGCTACGTGTGGGCGTGCAAGAACTACGACGGCGACGTGCAGTCGGACACGGTGGCGCAGGGCTACGGCTCGCTCGGCCTGATGACCTCGGTGCTGATGACGCCGGACGGCAGGACGGTCGAGGCGGAGGCCGCGCACGGCACGGTCACGCGCCACTACCGCCAGCATCAGAAGGGCCAGGAGACCTCGACCAACTCGATCGCCTCGATCTTCGCCTGGACGCGCGGGCTGTCGCACCGGGCGAAGCTCGACGACAACCCGGCGCTGGCGAAGTTCGCCGGCACGCTGGAGAGGGTGTGCGTCGACACGGTCGAGGCGGGCTGCATGACCAAGGACCTCGCGCTGCTCGTCGGCGCCGACCAGAAATGGCTCTCCACCACCGGCTTCCTCGACGAGGTGGACGAGAATTTGCGCACGGCGATGGCGTGATCCTCCCCCGCTTGCGGGGGAGAGCCGGCCCTCGGGCTTGACCCGAGGGTCGCCGCCGCGAAGCGGCGGCGGGAGGGGGCAAGTTTTCAGGGCCTCTCCACGAAATGCCGGCGCTGGTGCCCCCACCCAACTCGCTTCGCTCGCCCCCCTCCCCCGCCAGCGGGGGAGGGATAGCAATCAAATCCGGTCGGGGAACCGGATGATGAAATTGTCGCGGTTGGGCATCTTCACCTTGGGCAGCGTCTGCGCGTCCATCACCTCGTTCTCGCCGATGATCTTGTTGATGGCGAGGAGGTAGGCGGTGAGCGCGTAGGTCTCGTCGGCGGTGAGCGTGCGCGGCTCGTTGAACGGCATCGCCCGCCACACGAAATCGAACACGGTGGTGGCGTAGCCGTAGAAATTGCCAACCGTCTTCACCGCCTCGATGCGGTCGATCGGGCCGCCGACCATCGGCCCGGCGCCGGGCGCGGCCGGGTTGCGGCCGTTGTCGCCGTGGCAGGCCGAGCATTTCTCCGCGTAGACGCGCGCGCCCTGCGCCGCGGCGCCGCTGCCGCGCGGCAGGCCGGTGCCGTCCGGCAGGATGCTGATGTCCCAGGCCTTGACGTCGGCTTCCGCGACCGGCTGGCCGAGGCCGGGCGTCTCGCCCGCGAGCGCCGCCGCGCCGCCCGCCAGCGCCAGCGCAACGGGCAGCACAAATCTAAGCGTACACATGCTTGATCTCCCCGTTGCGGTCGACCGCCCAGCTGGTGATGCTGTTGAAGTGCTGATTGGGGAAGCCGAGCACCGGCGGCGGCGCCCCGGTCTCCCCGCGCAGCGCCACGAACTCGGCGCGGGTCGGCTGCACGTTGCCGCCTTCGTCCCAGGCGCGGCTCTGCAGGACCACCGGCTGGCCGTCCCAGCGCCACGGCATGCGAAAGCGCGTGAACGCCTTGGGCAGCACCGGCGCCTGCAGCGCCGCCTCGGCAAAACTTTTGCCGCCGTCTGCCGACACCATGACCTTGGCGATGCGGCCGGCGCCCGAATAGGCGACGCCGGAAATCTCGTAGAAGCCCGGCCCCTTGAGGCTGTGGCCGAACGACGGATGGGTGATGAACGACTTCACCTCCTGCACGAAGTAGAACCGATAGGCCTTGCCGCCCGGCAGGATCTGCGAATAGGTCCGGGTCTCGTACATGCTCATGGCCGGCTCTTGCGTAAGCTTGATCCGGCGCAGGAATTTGACGTTCATGTTGCCTTCGTAGCCGGGCAGCAGCAGGCGCATCGGGTAGCCGTTGCCGGGCATCAGGCGCTCGCCGTTCTGGTAGAGCGCGATCATGGCGTCATCCAACGCCTTCTTGACCGGCACGCTGCGGCTCAGCGCATGCGAGTCCGCGCCCTCGGCGATGAGCCACTTCGCGCTCGGTTCGACGCCGGTCTCCTCGAGCAGGGTGGAGAGCCGCACGCCGGTCCACTCGGCGTTGGACACGAGCCCGTGCAGCGCCTGCGCGGTCGCCTGGATCGGCTCGTTGGAGAACAGCGGCGCGCTGTTGCCGCCGCACTCGACGAAGGCCATGCACGAGACCATCGGGTAGCGCGCCAGCGCCTCGACGGTGAAGATCATCGGCTGGCGCACCAGGCCGTGGATCGCGAGGCGATGTTTTTCGGGATCGATGTCCGGAATGCCGGAATGGTTGATGGTGAAGTGCAGGCTGTTCGGCGTCACCGTGCCGGTGAGCAGATGGTGCGGCGTGCGCGCGTGCGAATTGCGGAACTCGTTCTTCGGATTGCTGAGCGTGCGCACCACGTTCTTCTCGAAGCGCGACGGCGTCTGCAGCGGCAGCGACGACGCGCCCATCTCGCGGCTCCACGCGTCGTCGTTAAGCGCCTCGGCGGCGGCGCCGGCGCGCGCGGCGCCGAGCGTCATCGCGCCCGCGAACACGATGCCGCGGCCGAGCAGCGCGCGGCGGTCGAGCAGACCGTTGCCGGCTACAGGTACAGGCTCCGGCCGCCCCTTTGGGCGCCGGACGGATGCGGTCATTGGGTCCTCCCTGTTACTCCCAGGCCCACGATTTCTTTTGGAAGGCGATGCGCTGCCGCTCGAAGCGCGGCTTGGAAAATGATCCCTCGATGATGCCACGAACGGCGGCAGGTGGGAATGGCGCGCGCTCTAACCTCTCCCCGCTTGCGGGGAGAGGTCGACGGCCGCAGGCCGTCGGGTGAGGGGGCGTCTGGGGAACGAGCGCATTCGCATAGGCCCCCTCACCCCAACCCTCTCCCCGCAAGCGGGGAGAGGGAATCGCGCAAGCGGGGGAGGGATTAAGAGCCGCCGATCGCCGCCGCGATGGCGTCGAGGGCGGCGGAGGTTTTCGAGCCGTCGGGGCCGCCGGCCTGCGCCATGTCGGGGCGTCCGCCGCCGCCCTTGCCGCCGAGCGCCTCCGCGCCCTTGCGCACCAGGTCGACGGCGGAGAAGCGCGCGGTGAGGTCGGCGGTCACGCCGACCACGAGGCCGGCCTTGCCGTCCGGGGCCGCATTGGCGACCGCGACCACGCCCGACCCGACCTTGAGCTTTCCTTCGTCCGCCAGCGATTTCAGCTCGTTGTTTGCCAGGCCGGTGACGGCGAGGCGGAAGAATTTCGTGCCGTTCACCGTCACGATGTTCGCGCCGTCGGCGGCCGCGCCGCCGCCCATGGCGAGCTTCTTCTTCGCTTCGGACAGCTCGCGCTCGAGCCGCCGGCGCTCCTCGACGAGATTTGCCGCGCGTGCCGCGACTTCGCCGACCGGCGCCTTGAGTTCCGCCGCCACCGCCCGCGCGACGGCGCGGAACGAATTGGCGTGCTTGCGCGCCCGCGTCGCCGTGAAGGCCTCGATGCGGCGCACGCCCGCCGCCACCGCGCCCTCTTCCACGATCGAGACGACGCCGATGTCGCCGGTGCGCCGCACATGGGTGCCGCCGCACAGTTCGACCGACCAGCCCAAAGCATTGGACCCAACGTTGCCGCCTTCGCCCATGGCGACGACGCGCACCTCCTCGCCGTATTTCTCGCCGAACAG
>DASPZC010000448.1:0-4559 GCA_035636455.1 Xanthobacteraceae bacterium | reverse complement strand
TCATGCGCGATGCCGAAGTCACGGTCGGGCCGGTCTACAACATCGACGACGCGATCGAGGACGCGCATTTCCGCGAGCGCGAGATCATCATCGAGGCGCAAGACCCGGATCTCGGCTGCATCCCCATGCACAACATCGTGCCGCGCCTTTCGGCGACCCCCGGCGTCTTTCGCCGTCCCGCCCCGCGCCGCGGCGAGCATACCGACGCGATCCTCGCCGAGGCCGGCTACGACGCCGCCGGCATCGCCGCGCTGCGCAAGGCCGGAGCGGCGCAATGATCCGCTCGCTGCTGTACGTGCCGGCGAGCTCGGAGCGGTTCGTCGCCAAGGCGCACGAGCGCGGCGCGGACGCGATCATCCTCGACCTCGAGGACGCGGTGGCGCCGCGGGAGAAGGGGCGTGCGCGGGCGGCGCTGACGGAGGCGGTGCCGTCGGTGGGGCGCAACGGCGCGAAAGTGTTCGTGCGCATCAACGCGTTGTCGACCGGGCTTGCGCTCGATGACGCGCAAGCGGCGTGCCGGGCCGGCGCCTTCGGCCTGTTCGTCGCAAAAGTGCAAGGCCCGTCGGACCTGCAAAAGCTCGGCGATCATCTCGACCGCATCGAGCGCGCGCACCGGCGCGAACATCCCGTCGTGCTCGTGCCCATGCTGGAAGACCCCGGTGCCATTCTCGATGCGCGCGCCATCGCGGCGGCCAGCCGGCGCAGCTTTGCGCTGGTGTCCGGCAGCGAGGACCTCGCAACCGCGCTCGGCGGCGAGCCGACCCCCGAGGTGCTGCGGCTGCCGAAGCTCCTGGTGCATCTCGCCGCCAAGGCCGCCGGGCTGCGCTCGTTCGGCATGCTGCGCACGGTCGCCGATTTCAAGGACGCCGAGGCCGTCGCCCGATCGGCGCGCGAGGCCCGCGCCTTCGGGTTCGACGGCGCGAGCTGCATCCACCCGAGCGTCGTTCCCATCCTCAACGCCGCGTTCTCGCCCACGCGCGAGGAGATCGAGCGGGCGCGCCGCATGGTGGCCGCGTTCGAGGCCGCCAAGGCCGACGGTCGCGGCGCCTTCCTGTTCGACGGCAAGATGGTCGACGAGCCGGTGGTCGAGCGGGCTCGCCAATTGCTCGCGCGAGCCAGTGACCAGTAATCAGTTATCAGTGACCAAGAGCCGCGAGTGGTCAGAGGGCAGCGAGTTTGTTACGATCGACTCCCCTGCCACTGATAACTGATCACTGATGACTCGATCACTGAGATGGAAGCGCCGCCCGCACGGCTCGAACTGGGGCGATTTCGGACCGGACGATCAGTACGGCCGCATGAACCTCGTCACGCCCGAGAAGGTGAGGCAGGGCGTCGCCGAGGTGCGCGAGGGGATCAATTTCTGCCTCAGCCTGCCGCTCGACTACCCGGGCGGCAACGTGCTCAACCCGCGCCGCCATCCGCCGGTGCTGCGGCCGACGCTGCGCGGCAGCAAGGTCAATTTCAATTACGCGCTCGCCGCCGACGACCCCAACCTCACCGACGTGGTGAACGACGACCTCACCATCATGCACCTGCAGTACTCGACCCAGTGGGACAGCTTCGCCCACGTCGGCAGCCTGTTCGACGCCGACGGGGACGGCAAGCCGGAGGCGGTCTTCTACAACGGCTTTCGCGCCGGCGAGCACATCGTCGGCCCCACCGATCCCAAGGACGCCGGCCCCAAGGGCGAGACCAGCACGTCGGGCGCGCAGGCGCTCGGCGTCGAGAACATGGCGGTGCGCTGCATGCAGGGGCGCGCCGTGATGATCGACCTGCACGCCCATTTCGGCAACGAGCGCGTCGCCGTCGGCTACGACGACCTCATGCGCGTGCTCGCCGCCGACAAGGTCGCGGTCGAAACGGGCGACATGGTGTGCCTGCACACCGGCTTCGCCGAAGTGCTGCTCGGCATGGGCAAGCAGCCCGACGCGGCCGTGCTCGACCGCTCCTGCGCGGTGCTCGACAGCCGCGACCAGAACCTGCTCGACTGGGTCACCGAGAGCGGTCTCGTGGTGCTGATCGCCGACAACTACGCGGTCGAAAGCCATCTCGGGCCGCCGCGGCCGGGCTGCTGCGCCTTCCTGCCGCTGCACGAGCACTGCCTGTTTAAGCTCGGCGTCCACCTCGGCGAGCTGTGGCACCTGACGCCGCTCGCGCGCTGGCTGCGCGGGCACGGCCGCTATCGCTTTCTGCTGACCGCTCCGCCGCTGCGCCTGCCCGGCGCGGTCGGCTCCCCGGCGACGCCGGTGGCGACGGTGTAATCCTCACCGCGAAGCGGGGAGGGATTATGCCGCGTGGGCCGTGGTCGCCGGCTCGCGGCCGCTCCACACGGTGGCCGGGACGTAGACCATCCCCGACATCAGCTTGCGCGCGGTGCGCAGGAAGGCGGCGCGCCTGATGATCGGCGCATCGCTCGTTCCCGCAAGCTCGAACTCGGTCGGCAGGGTGCCGGATGGATGCTCGATGATGATCGTGCGCCGCGGTCCCGGAGGCAGCACGGCGATGCCGTCGGCGATCGAGCCGGGCAGGACGCAGGTGGCGGCCAGGCACAGGCCGCCGGTGACCGCGTGGGCGGCGTGCAAGGAAGTTGGCACGAAGTAGCGCGACGTGACGGCACCCTCGCCCCGCGGCGGCGCAATCAGGCAAAATTTCGGCACCACCTTGCCGGTGACGTCGCCCATTCCCATCAGCGCGCCGGCCGCCTTGCGCACGTGCTCCATGCGCGCCAGCAGAGCCGCGTCGGCGTCGAGCTGCGCCTTGGTCTCGTAGCCGGTCTTGCCGAAGTCGGCGGCGCGCGCCACCACCATCGGCATGGCGAGATCGACGCAGGACACGGCGACGCCCTCGACCTCGTCGCGCACCCGCCCGGTCGGCAGCAGCTTGCCGGTCTTCGAGCCGACCGCATCGAGGAAGTTGAGCGAGATCGGCGCTCCGGTCCCGGGCACCCCGTCGATGGCGAGGTCGCCGTCGTAGCGGACCTGCCCGTCCGGCGTCTGGATCGCCGCGTGGATGACGGCGCGGGTGTTGACGTTGAAGACGCGGACCAGGGTCTCCCTGTTCTGCGCCGGCACCAGGCCCGCCTCGATCGCGAACGGGCCGACGCCCGCGAGCATGTTGCCGCAATTCGGCGAGGTGTCGACGAACGCGCGGTCGATCACCACCTGGGCGAACAGGTAATCGACGTCGATGCCCGGGCGGGTCGACTTGCTGACGATCGCGACCTTGCTGGTGAGCGGATCGGCGCCGCCGAGCCCGTTGACCTGGCGGACGTCCGGCGAGCCCATGACGGCGAGCAGGACCTGATCGCGCAGCGCCGGATCGGCCGGCAGGTCGTCGGCCAGGAAGTAGGGGCCCTTGGAGGTGCCGCCCCGCATCAACACGCATGGAATCGCCGTCTGCCGCATCGTCGTCTCCTGAACCCGGGACCTGTCAGCGCGCGGGGCTGATATATACGACATCTTCGCAATCCGGCAGAGCGGGACCATGCGCTGGCATGTCCGGCGCGGCGCCGCTAGGCTCTCCGCCAAAGCGCAACCCCGGGGACAAGTGCAATGAGATGGATCAGTCGCGCCCTGTGGCTCGTGGCGGCCCTTACGCTCGCCGGCGCCTGCCACGCCCAGAGCGGCGTGCCGGGCTACCCGACGCGCGCGATCCGCGTGATCGCCCCCTTCAACGCGGGCGGCCCGACCGACGTGATCGCGCGGCTGTTCGCGCAAAAACTCTCCGAGGACTGGGGCACCAATGCCTATGTGGAGAACATCGCCGGCGCGGGCGGCAATCTCGGCACCGCGGCGGCCGCCAGGGCGCCGGCCGACGGCTACACCATCGTCGCGGTGAGCACCGGCTTCGTGGTCAATCCGAGCCTCTACGCGCGAGTGCCCTACGACCCGGTCAAGGATTTCGCGCCGGTGTCGCTGATCGCGGTCTCGCCCAATGTGCTGGCCGTCAATCCGTCGGTTCCCGCGAGGACCGTGCAGGAGCTGATCGCGCTCATTCGCGCCAATCCGGGCAAGTACAGCTTCGCCGGCCCAGGGATCGGCTCGACGCCGCACCTTGCTGGCGAACTGTTTCGATTGAAGTACAAGCTCGACCTCGTCCATGTGCCGTTCGGCGGCGGCGCCCCGGCCGTGCAATCGACCCTCGGGGGCCACACGCAAATCATCTTCTCGGCCCTGCCGACCTCGATGACCAACATCCGGGACGGCGGCCTGCGCGCGATCGCGATCATGAGCGCCAAGCGCCACCCGGCGCTGCCCGACGTGCCGACCATGGCGGAGGCGGGCGTGCCAGATCAGGAATCCGACACGCTCACCGGCCTGGTTGCTCCGGCCGCGACCTCGAAGGAGATCGTCGCGGTGCTCCACCGCGCGGTGACCAAGATGGTGGCGGATCCCGCCGCGAAGGAGCGCCTTGACTCGCTCGGCTTCGTGCCCGTCGGCAACACGCCCGACGAGTTCGCCGCCCGCATCAAGGCGGAGCTCGCCAAATGGGGCGACGTGGTGCGCGCCGCGAACATCAAGATCGAGTGAGGCCGATCCCCGCAACTGCGGAACTTT
>DASPZC010000447.1:0-12652 GCA_035636455.1 Xanthobacteraceae bacterium | reverse complement strand
ACTCGGAAAGCCCGAGGCTCACCCTTGGTCTGTGACGAGCGAGAGGAGCGACCTCAAGTCGGAGAATACGTAGTCCGGCCGGGGCACGTCGGCGTCAAGAGGAACGCCGCGTCGGTTGATCCAGGCGACCGTGAGCCCGAGCGGTTTCGCTCCGACGAGATCGGTGAATTGCGACTGCCCCGAATGCAGGATGTCATTGGCGCCGATGTCGAAGCTCGTGCGCGCCCGCTCGATCAAATATTTGAACAGCGTGCCGTCGGGCTTGTAACCGCGAGCGCGTTCGGCCGTGCAAATCAGGTCGAATTCGCGTCCGAGAGAAGTTGCTCGCAGGAGATCGTCGTCGATGTTCGACACGAGGGCGAGCCGACAGGTCTTGGCCAGCTCATCGAGCGTTGCAGCGACATCGGGATAGAGTTGGAACTTCGGGAAGGCGTCGAAATAGCGGCCGATCAGCGCGGGATCGCCATGAAGGGCGAAGTGCTCGAAGGCCTCGGCGAGCGACGTCTCGCAGATCTGCCGGTAGCGACGATACGGCCGCCAGTACTGCGCGATGTTGCGCTTCTCCCAATATTCCCAGAACGTCTTGACGTCGATGTCGGTGCCGTGCACGTCGCGCAGGATGCCGGCAAACGCCGCATAGGAGCCGTCGCGAACGCTGATCAGCGTCCCGAAAACATCGAACGACAATAACTTGGGGCGCAGGCGTTCCCGGTCGGCTGCGTCCATCATGCGGATGCCTGCCGGTTGTGGCATGGAAAATCCGACACTATCTTTTGGGCGGCCACGGGGCGCATCGCACGGAGAGTAACATGCCGCATAGGTTCCTCGGCGTCGCGTTGGCGGCGCTTTCGGTGCTGGCTGCGAGCGCGGCTTATGCCGCGCCGAAACATCACACGCGCCACGCTCGCCTGCCGCGTCCGCCGGCGATGGAGCGGGCGGCGCAGCCGCGTTCCAGCATGGAGCCGGCCCGCATCATCGAGGTGCGGCCGGGCGTGTTCATATCGAGCTACGGCTGCATCACCGACGAAGGCTACGGCCGCTGGACCTATTGCGGCCAGGGTCGCGGCGGGGATTAGGGCAGCCGGCCTCGAACGCGCGGAAGTACGGGCCGTTTTCGTCCGCGTCGCGCCATCATGGCTCGAAGATTGCCTTGAATAGAGCCGCAAGGCGGAAGCCCGCCTTGGCGAGCTGGGTGCGGGCGTATTGTTCGGCGAATTCCTGATACTTCGCATCGAGCGCGGTTTCCCAGGTGCATCCGCCCGTGAAGGGGACCGGCTTCGTGCTCTTGCGAATCGTCAGCCGATCGTGCGCCTCGCGGGCGAGTGGCAGGATCTCGGTTGCCCATTGCGCCGCCCAATTCTGCGGCGGGCCCACCGATTCCCATCCTGCGGGCGGAGCGGTCGCGAGCAGCTTGGCGAAATCCTGCTCCGGGCCGGCAAGGCCTGCGGTCCTCATCGCCGCGAACACCGATGGGCCATCCCAATAGAAGTGCAGGTTGAGGGCGACCGGGACCGCCGGAGCCGGTGCAACGAGATGGATCAGGTTGCCGCCCACCGTCGGCATCACGGTCGTGCCAATTCCGAATTTTGGCGGTCCTCCGCCGACCACGTTCGGATCGACGCTCGTCTCGCAGCTCTGGTCGAAATACTTCGCGCCGACGTGCAGCGGCTGATGGATATCGCCGACGAGGTGGGCGAGCAGCCACACCGCCTCCGTATCGGTCAGCTTGACGTCGGTCTTCGTGGGCGTCTTGCCGCTGAGCTGCGCGGCCGAATATCCGATCATCTGCACGACGTCGGTATCTTCCGTCCCCGCCGTGCCGGCCGCGTATTTCGTTTGCTGCAGCGGAACGTCGGTGTAGTGGTAAGTGTCGTGGTGCCGGTTGCGGCTTGCGTAGTCCTTCTCCTCATCCGACGGCGGCCGGCCGCAATAGGGCTCGTTGTTCTTCTTTGCGCAATCGGGAAACACCGCAACCTCGCGCAAGCTCCGCCGTTGGAACAGGCCATTCGGCAGTTTTGTTTCGAGGAGGTCGCTCACGCGCTTCTGCGTCGCAGGGTAATGCTGCTGGAGGACAAGATCGGCGATCGCACCGACGATGCGATGGCCCGGGTAATCCCAGGCTGCGGCAGGCACCGGCCCGATGACCGCAGCACAGAAGGCGAGAACACTCACCGAAATCTTCGTGCGCATTGCATCCCCTCCCTTATTTATGCGTGCACAATACACGGAATGTCCGCTCTGCGCGAGGGGTAGACATTTCCCGCTCGCGCCGAAGACGAGGGGCGTCTAGGACGGAGCCCGGATCCGTGAGCCCAGGGAGGAACCGCCATGCCGGGCGAGCCAGTTCGGTGCGCCATCGAGGACGGGGTGGCGCTCGTCACCCTCAACAATCCGCCGCTCAACCTCGTCACGCTCGAGCTGACGCGTCAGCTCGATGGGCTGGCGCGACGGTTGGCCGCCGATCCGTCGGTGCGCGTCCTGGTGCTGACCGGCGCGGGATCGAGGGCCTTCTGCGCCGGCTCCGACATCAACGAGTTTCCGCGCATGATGGAAGCGGGCGTGGTGGTGCCGCAAAAACTCGCGCCCGAGAACGAGGCCTACAGCCGGATCGACGACTTCCCCAAGCCGACCATCGCGGCCCTCAAAGGGCTCGCCTTCGGCGGCGGGCTCGAGCTTGCGGTGTGCTGCGACCTGATCGTTGCCGAGAGCGGCGGGCTCGTCGCGCTGCCGGAGATCAAGCTCGGCGTCTTTCCCGGCAGCGGCGGCCCGGTGCGGGTGACGCGGCGGATCGGCGAAGGCCGCGCCAAGGAGATGATGTATTTCGGCGAGCCGGTGCCGGTCGAAACCGCGCTCGCCTGGGGCCTGGTCAATCGCGTCGTGGCGAGGGGCGAAGCCCTGGCGACGGCCCGTGCGATGGCGCGCAAGCTCGCCGCCCAGCCGGCGGTTGCGCTCGCGGCCTGCAAAGCGGCGACCGACATGGCGTTCGATCGCGCGCAAGACGCGGCGATCAAGGCCTCGCTGCCGCTGAGCGAAAAGGTGTTCACCTCGGCCGACTGCCGCGAGGGCGTGCGCGCCTTCTTCGCCAAGGAGGCCCCGCGCTTCACGCACCGCTGAAGCCGCTGCGCGTCACCCACGCCGCGTGACGGGCGACGGGCGCGACAAAACTGTCGAAAGGCGGAAAAACTCCTTGCATTGAATCGGCGCCGCGATTAGGTCGCCTCGTCCACCTTGGCATGGCCGGGACGGGCACCCGCCGCGCCCGCGCGGCAGGGACCCCGTTGTCCCGGCCATCCACGTTTTGAGGTGTTTGGGCCTCCGGCAGACGGGAGCAACCGACATGAACGCAATTGCCCGCCCGGCCGACGGCCACAAGCTGCACGCCCGCTTCGACGGCCCGATCGTGATGATCGGCTTCGGCTCGATCGGCAAGGGCACGCTGCCGCTGATCGAGCGGCACATGGCGTTCGACCACGCGAAGTTCGTGGTCATCGCCCCCGACGACGAGGACCGTCACCTGCTCGACGAGCGGCAGATCCAGTTCATCCACAAGGGGCTCACCAAGGCGAACTATCGCGACGTGCTCACGCCCCTGCTCACCACCGGTCCGGGCCGCGGCATGATGGTGAACCTGTCGGTCGACACGTCCTCGGTCGACCTGATGGCCTTCGCCAAGGACATCGACGCCTTCTATATCGACACCGTGGTCGAGCCGTGGCCCGGCCTCTACACCAACAAAAACCTGTCGCCGTCGGCGCGCTCGAACTACGCATTGCGCGAAAGCCTGCTGGAGCTGCGCCGGCGGCGGCCGAACGGGGTGACCGCGATCAGCTGCTGCGGGGCCAATCCCGGCATGGTGTCATGGATGGTGAAGCACGCCCTGCTCGACGTTGCGCGCGATCTCGGCGTCGAGCACGCGGAGCCGCGTTCGCGCGAGGACTGGGGCCGCCTGATGCGGCACGTCGGCGTGAAGGGCGTTCACATCGCCGAGCGCGACACCCAGCGGGCGCGCGATCCCAAACCGCGCGGCACCTTCGTCAACACCTGGTCGGTCGAAGGCTTCCTGTCCGAGGGGCTGCAGCCGTCCGAGACGGGCTGGGGCACGCACGAGAAGGTGCTGCCGCGCGGCACCGGCCGTCACGACTTCGGTTGCGATGCGGCCATCTATCTCGACCGGCCCGGCGCCGCCACCCGCGTGCGCTCGTGGACGCCGACCGCGCAGGCGCAGCACGGCTGGATGATCACGCACAACGAGTCGATCTCGATCGCCGACTATTTTACGCTGCGCGAGAACGGCAAGGTCGTCTACCGGCCGACCTGCCATTACGCCTATCATCCGTGCGATGACGCCGTGCTCTCCCTGCACGAGCTGGCGGGCACGCAGTGGAAGCCGCAGGAAACCTGGCACATCCTGACCGAGCACGACATCGTCGACGGCATCGACGAACTCGGCGTGCTGCTCTACGGCCACGCCAGGAACGCCTACTGGTACGGCTCGCAGCTGTCGATCGAGGAGACGCGCAAGCTCGCGCCCTACCAGAACGCCACCGGCCTCCAGGTCACCTCGGCGGTGCTCGCCGGCATCGTGTGGATGCTGGAGAATCCCGAGTGCGGCATCGTCGAGGCCGACGAGATGGACTTTCGCCGCTGCCTCGACATCCAGCGCCCCTATCTCGGCCCGGTGATCGGTCAATACACCGACTGGACGCCGCTCGTCGGCCGCGGCGAGCTGTTCCCGGAGGATGTCGACCGCGACGATCCGTGGCAGTTCAAGAACGTGCTCGTGACCTGAGCGAGCACCAACCAATGACCTATGAGTTGTCGTCGTCCGCGAAGCCTGTCCTCGCGAAGGCGGGGAGCGGACGACCCAGTAACCATCGGCCTATGAAATAAAACTGACGTCGGCGGTTACTGGGTGCCCCGCCTCCGGGGGGCACGACGAGTCGAGTATTATCGAGCTGGTGTCATGCGCGGGACGGCGAGTTCCGCTACTATCGCGCGGCAAGCCGGCTCCGGCCCCCACCCTAACCCTCCCCCGCTTGCGGGGGAGGGAAGGGAGGGGGAAAGTACCCGCATGCTCGACCTGCTCGCCGGCGTCCGCGTCGTCAGCTTCAATCATTTCCTGCTCGGGCCGATGGGCATCCAGGCACTCGCCGATCTCGGCGCCGATGTGATCGCGGTCGAGACGCCGGACGGCGCGTGGCAGCGCCACTGGTCGAGCGGCGACATCTGGCACGACGGCCAGAGCATGCTGCATCTGTGCGCCAACCGGAACAAGCGCAGCGTCGCGCTCGATCTCAAATCGCCGCAGGGCCGCGAGATCGCGCTCAAGCTCGTGGACGGCGCCGACGTGGTCGCGGAGAATTTTCGTCCCGGCGTGATGGAGAAGCTCGGCTTCGGCTACGACGCGCTCAAGGCCCGCAAGCCGTCGCTCATCTACGCCTCGGCGACGGGATACGGTCCCGACGGCCCCTATGCCGAGCGGCCGGGCCAGGACCTGCTGGCGCAGGCGCTGTTCGGCATGATGGCGATCACCGGCCAGCGTGAGACCGGGCCGCGCCCGGTCGGCGTGTCGGCGATCGATCATCACGGCGCCGCGCTCCTCGCCCTGGGGATACTCGCCGCCCTGGTGCGGCGCGCGCGCACCGGCCAGGGCTGCCGGGTCGACGCCAGCCTGATGCAGGCGGCGCTCGATCTGCAGATGGAGTCGCTCGTCGCCTGGCTCAACGCCGCCGAGAAGCCGAGCGCCCCGCAGGCCTATCGCCACGTCGCCGGCTGGTATTACGCCGCGCCCTACGGGGTCTATCCGACCGCGGACGGGCACTTGGCCGTATCGCTCTCGCCGCTCGAGGTCGTCGGCGAGACAATCGGCGAGCCGCGGCTCGCCGCCTTCTCGGACAAGAAGGACGCGTGGACGCGGCAGGACGAGATCGGTGACATGATCGCGCAGAAGCTCAGGACCCTCCCCACGGCGGACTGGATCGCGCGCATGGAGCGCGCAAAAATCTGGCACGCGCCGGTGCAGGACTACGCCGCCATCCTTGGCGATCCGCAGGTCGCCCACATGGGCTCGCTGCTCACGGTTGGCGGCGCGGGCGCGCGCGGCGCCCCGGTGACGCTCGTCAATCACCCGGTGCGCTACGACGGCGAGGCCGCCGAGGTGCGGCTGCCGCCGCAGCCTCTGGGCGCGCAGACGCGCGAGGTTCTCGTCGAGCTTGGCTTCGGCGCCGCCGAGATCGCCGCGCTGGCGCACGACGGCGTGATAAGGCTGGGCGAGGAATAGGGGAGGCCGCCGGAATGGACGCGTTTTACGTCAAGCTCGGCGACAGCGTCAGCTTCGCCAAGACGGTCGGGGAAACCGACATCTATCTGTTCGCCGGCATCACCGGCGATTTCTCGGTCAACCACGTCAACGAGCAGTACATGGCGCAATCGAAGTACGGCCGGCGCATCGCCCACGGCGCGCTGCTGGTCGGCTACATGTCCACCTGCTCGACCATGATGATCGACAGATGCGACGGCACCGCCGGCAGCGAGACGCCGGTGTCGCTCGGCTACGACCGCGTGCGCTTCCTCGGGCCGGTGTTCATCGGCGACACCGTCTCGCTCACCTATACGATCGCTGAGGTCGATCCCGCCAAGCGCCAGTCGCGCGCCGACATCAAGGTGGTGAACCAGAACGGCGACCTTGTCGGCGTGGCGCAGCACGTGATGCGCTGGGTCAAGGACGCGTGACCATGCGGCTCAAGGACAAGGTCTGCATCATCACCGGCGGCGGCTCGGGCATCGGGCGCGCCAGCGCATTGCTGTTCGCAGGCGAAGGCGCGCGGCTCGTCATCGCCGACAAGCGCAAGCCGGCGGCCGATGCGGTTGCCGCCGAGTGCGCCGGCAAGGGCGCGCAGGCGGTCGCCGTCGCGGTCGACGTGGCGCGCTCCGCCGACGTCAAGCGCATGATCGCCGAGACCGAGACGGCGTTCGGCCGCCTCGACGTGCTCGTCAACAATGCCGGCTACGGGATCGCCGGCAGCGTGGTCGCGACCGACGAGCAGGCGTGGGACGACCTGATGGCGGTCAACGTGCGCGGCGTGTTCCTGTGCTGCAAATATGCGATTCCCGTCATGCAGCGGACCGGCGGCGGCACCATCGTCAACACCGCCTCGGTGGTCGCCGCGGTCGGCATCCGCGACCGCGCCGCCTACTGCGCCTCGAAGGGCGCCGTCGCCGCGCTCACCCGCGCCATCGCCGTCGACCACGTGGGCGACGGCATCCGCTGCAACGCCGTCGCGCCCGGCACGATCGACACGCCCTATTTCAACGACATCCTCAAGAACAGCGCCGACCCCGCCGCGGTGCGCAAGGCGCTGGCGGCGCGGCAGCTGCTCGGACGCCTCGGCACGCCGGAGGAGATCGCCGCCGCGATCCTGTTTCTCGCCGGCGACGAGAGCCGCTTCGCCACCGGCACGATCCTCACCATCGACGGCGGCATGACGGCGCAATAGGGAGGAGGCCATGGAGTTCGGATATTTCACCCTGAGCGACAACCACTATCCCGGCAACCAACGTCCGGCGAACCAGTTCATCGCGGACATCGTCGCCGAGGCGATCCATGCCGACAAGCTCGGCATGCATTCCGCGTGGATCGGCGAGCATCATTTCAGCACGCTCGGGGTGCTGTCCTGCCCCGACCTCATCCTCGCCTACGTTGCGGCGAACACCAGGCACATCCGGCTGGCGCCGGCGGTCACGGTGCTGCCGCTGCATCATCCGATCCGGGTGGCGGAGCAATGGGCGACACTCGATCTTCTGAGCGGCGGGCGCGTGGATTTCGCCGCCGGCCGCGGCTATGACCGGCGCGAATATTTGCCGTTCAAGGCGCCGTTCGAGGACAACACCGCGCTGTTCGCCGAAGGCCTCGAAGTCGTGCATCGCCTGTGGACGGCCGGCGGCCCGATTTCGCACAAGGGCAAATACTACGCGTTCGACAACGTGGCGATCACGCCGCAGCCGATCCAACGTCCGATCCCGACCTACGTCGCGTCGTTCTCGCGGCCCTCGATCGAGCTCGCCGCGCGGCTCGGCATGGGCCTGGTGGTGGCGCCGTTCGCCGTCGCCATGGCGTTCGGCGGCCTGGCGCAGGCCGCGCGCGTCTACGAGGATGCCTGCGCGGCGGCAGGCACCAGCGCGAAGCGCAAGGTCTGCAGCTACTTCACCCATTTCGCCGACACCCCCGAGCAGGAGCGTGCGGCGCGCGAACGCCAGATCTCCTACTTCAAGGATTGCGTCGTGGCGGCGCTGCCGGGCGACCCCAAGACTGCGCCGCCGACCTACCGCTACTTCATCGGCATGGTCGAGAATCTGCTCAGGATGAAGCCGGAGGATCTGACCGAGAACTCGGTGCTGCTCGGCTCGCCCGCCCGCATCATCGACACGTTGAAGAAGGCGGAGGCCGCCGGCTTCGACGAGGTCATTCTCTACGTCAACGTCGGCCGCAAGCCGCACAACCAGGTCAAGGACGAGATGGCGCGCTTCATGGCGGACGTGGCGCCCGCCTTCGAGGGTACGCATCGCACACGCGTGGCCGCGGAATAGGTGTTGGCATCAGCCATCCGATGCGACATCCCCCTCCAGCTGCTCGTCCAGATCCACGGGCACCTCTTTGGCGGCCCGGCGTAACGCCCTCGCGAGGCCGGCCGGCAAATCGCGCATGTTTCGGCCAGCCGCGATATCCTTCCGTATCACCGCAAGAAATGTCCGAAGCGCGGGCTCGCGATACTCTTCTTCGATGATCGGGGCCATACACTCCTCGCCACGTGCGTTTGGCCAATGAGAATAGGCATCGTCCCCTAATTTGTCGAATGGCCATTGATTGAGCGGGGTATCGTGCCGGCGTCGGCGCCATCAGCCTCCGATGTTACCACTCCGCCAAATTTTCCGGGCCAACGGTCAACTTGCTGCCACGATTGCGCTTTTGTTTGCGAGGCCTTCCTGGGGAGGGACGCGATGCTAGCTCTGAGCTTGAGCGCGATTGCCGCTGTTGCCGCGGCGATGATTTTCGGCTTCCGCAACAGCCCCGCCCGCCGCCGGCCGGGATATCTCTCCGCACACTATCGTCCCGAGCGGCATTACATGCGCGGGCCGGGCCCGAAATGGCGTGAGAAGCACGTCGAGGCGCGCCGCGACCGGCGCTGAAGCCGCGGCACAGACCCGGTTTCCCGGCGATTGCCAACGGTCTCTCGTTTACGGTCTAATGTTACCGAAACGAGGGAGAGACCGATGCCAAAGATGCCGTCCGGCGTGCGCCCCGTCATCGCCGCCCTGATCGCGCTGGCCGCCGCCGGCGCCAGCCACGCGCTTGCCGCCGACCCGGTCATCAAGATCGGCGGACTTCTGCCGATCTCCGGGCCCGGCTCCTATTTCGGCGCCCAGGACAAGCAGGGCATCGAGCTGGCGCTCGAGGCGATCAACAAGTCCGGGGTCAACGGCTTCAAGTTCGAGATCCAGTACGAGGATTCGAGCTGCAGCCCGCTGCCCGCGACGCAGGCCGCCAAGCGCCTGCTCGATCAATACAAGCCCGACGTGGTGATCGGCGAGGAATGCTCGGACGCGACGCTCGCGGTCATGCCGGTCCTGGCGCAGGCCAAGGTGCCGCTGCTCAATGCCGGCTCGTCGTCCATCAAGGTGACCGAGCCCGGCAACCCGTGGACCTTCCGCATCATGCCCAACGAGGTGATGCAGGGCGTCGACATCGCCACCAACGCCTACAAACGGCTCAACGCGCGCACCGCCGTGCTGCTCTATGAGAACACCAACGCCGGCATCGGCAACGCCAAGGTGTTCGGCGACACCTTCACGTCGCTGGGCGGAAAGATCCTGGCGGACATCGGGTTCGGCCGCGACGTCAACGATTTCACCCCGATCGCCACCCGCGTGGCCGGGGTCGGCAAGGTCGACGTCATTCCGACCTATACGCTCGAGGGCCAGGGCCTCAAGATCACCCAGGCGCTGGCGCAGGCCGGCGTCACCAAGGGCGGCGGCGGCGGCGCGATCCAGCTCGGCACCATCTGGCTGCCGTTCGGCTTCGAGCAAAAGGCCGGCAAAGCCGCGCTCGGCTACATCCGCATCGTCCAGTTCGACCCGACCGACAAGCGCGACCAGGTGCGCGGTTTCATCCAGGCCTTCAAGGCGAAATACAATCAGGACCCGACCCACCTCAACGCGCATGCCTACGACCAGATCATGCTGATCGCCGACGTGGTGCGCCGCGGCGCCAAGGACGCCCAGGGCATCCACGACGGCCTGGCGGCGACCAAGAGCTTCTCCGGCGTCACCGGCAGCGTCGCCTTCGACGAGCACAATCAGAACATCAAGATGGACACCATCCATTACATGGAGACGCTCGACGACCTGTCCTGGAAGGCGCTGAGCTGGAATTGACGCGGATGCTTGTCCCGGATGCAGTGCAGCGCCATAAGCGCGTTTACGCGCGTCTTCGACGCGCTAGAGTGATGCACTGCTGATCCGGGACCCACTTCAGTTGATCCCGGGTCTGCAGCGCACCACGCCGCAAGTCGGTGTGCTGCGCTGCGCCCGGGAAACGCCTTCCGGAGCGGAATAAGCATGCTGACCGTCGCCATCCAGCAGGGCATCAACGGCATCGTCGTCGGCAGCCTCTATGTGCTGGTCGCGCTCGGATTGACCCTGATCTACGGCGTGCTGGTGCAGATCAACTTCGCGCACGCCGACATCGTCACGCTGGGCGCGTTCGCCGCCTATTTCTTCATGCATGGGCTGGGCGGCGGGTATCTCGCGAGCATCGGGGTCGCGCTGCTGGTGGGGGCGGCGCTCGGCTTCCTCGTCAATGTCGCGGTGTTCGCGCCGCTGCGCGAGCGCGGCAACGAGCTGCTGCCGCTGATCGCCACCATCGGCGTCTCGGTGATGCTCGAGAACCTGATGCTCGCCTGGTTCGGCCCGATCCCCTATGCGTTCGAGTCGCCCTACAGCGGCGAGGTGATCCGGCTCGGCGGCACGTTCTTCACGGTGCAGAGCCTGCTCATCATCGCGATGTCGGCGGCGACGATCGGCCTGCTTTACGCCTTCATGAAGTTCACGTTTCTCGGCAAGGCGCTGCGCGCCGTCGCGCAGGACCGCGAGACCGCCGGTCTGATGGGCATCGATCCGAACCGGCTGATCATGCTCACCTTCGTGATCGCCTCCGCGCTCGCCGGCATGGGCGGGGCGATGCTCGGCCCGGTCCTGGTGCTCACCCCGTTCGCCGGCGCCTCGGTGATCGTCAAGGCGTTCGCCATCGTCATCATCGGCGGCTTCGGCAATGTCGAAGGCACGATCATCGCCGGTCTGTTGGTCGGGTTGATCGAAAGCTTCACGACGCAGATCCTCGGGCCCGGCCTGATCGACATCGTCGTCTTCGCGCTCCTCCTGCTCATGCTGGCGGTGCGGCCGACCGGCCTGATCGCCGAGCGGCGCGAAGAAAATGTCTGAAGCGCAAGCGTCCGTGCCGGCCGCCGCGCCAATGCAAGGGGGCGGCTCGTTGCGCTGGTGGGGCATTCTCGCCGCGGCCTGCGTCATCGCCGTCCTGCCGCTGGCGTTCCCCGACTCCTATTGGCGCACCAACCTCATCGTCTGCGCCATCAACGTGATGCTGGCGATCGGGCTTGACTTCGTGCTCGGCTTCGCCGGCCAGCTCAATCTCGGCCATTCGGCGTTCTACGGCATCGGCGCCTACGTCTCGACCTTGCTGATCATGCGGCTCGGGGTGCCGTTCTGGGCCGCGTTCGTGATTGGCGTCATTGCGTCCGGCGCCGCCGGCATGGCGCTTTCGCTGTTCGCCGTGCGCCTGCGCGGCCATTACCTGGCGATCGCCTCGCTCGGCTTCGCGGTCATCACCTATCAGATCCTGCTCAACTGGATCAGCCTCACCCAGGGGCCGCTCGGCATCTACGCGATCGCGCCGCCGCCTCCGCTCGCGCTGCCCGGACTGCCGGCCATCGACTTCGGCAATCTCGCCAATCTGCTCTACCTCGTCGCCGGCTTCGCGCTCCTCACCTACGTGCTGCTCGATCAGCTGGTGCGCTCGCCGGTCGGCGAGACGCTCACCGCCATCCGCGAGGATGAAATCTCGGCCGCGTCGCTTGGGATCGATTGCCGCGCCTGGAAGGTTTTCGCCTTCGGCATCGGTTCGGGCGTCGCCGGCGCCGCCGGCGGCTTCTATGCGAGCTTCGTCGGCACCCTGGTGCCGGACGCGTTCTTCATCACCGAATCCTTCACCGTGCTGGCGATGGTGATCGTCGGCGGCATGGGCACGTTGAGCGGCCCGGTCGCCGGCGCCATCCTGCTCACCATCCTGCCCGAGCTGCTGCGCGGCATCGGCGACCTGCGGCTCATCGTCTACGGCGTGACGCTCACGCTGGTGGTGCTGTTCATGCCGGGCGGCATCGCCCAGGCGGTGCGTCTTGTGCGCGCCCGGCTCGGCCGGTCCCCGCCGTGGGCGAGGGGCGGAGACCGGTGATGCACGGGCCGCCGCTTCTTCGCGCCCAAGGGCTGAGCAAGAATTTCGGCGGCGTGCGCGCCGTCCACCACATCTCCCTCGATGTGCCGGCCGGGACCGTGTTCGCCATCATCGGGCCGAACGGCGCCG
>DASPZC010000446.1:0-2689 GCA_035636455.1 Xanthobacteraceae bacterium | reverse complement strand
TGTGCCATGGTATGCGGCCGGCGCCGCATGGCCGTTGCGCGTGGCCGCGCTCGCCATCCTGGTGACGGCGGGCCTGCTCGTCTACTCCGGCCTGCTGCACATTTTCGGCGTCGCCCGCGTCGGCGACGTGATCGCGGCGGTGCGCCGGCGAATCTGAACCCTGCCTTGCCTTGATCGGCGCCCTCGTGGCATGTGGCGTGTCGCAATCGGCGAGAGGTCCTCATGGCGTTCAAGGAGCTGGTGTTCTCGGGCGTGCAGCCGACCGGCAATCTGCACCTCGGCAATTATCTCGGCGCCATCACCCGGTTCGTCGCGCTGCAGGCGCGCTACGACTGCATCTATTGCGTGGTCGACCTGCATGCGATCGCCCAGCCGGTTTCGGTCTGGGGCGGCCCGCAGGAACTCGCGCGCAACACGCACGAGGTCACCGCGGCGTTCCTCGCCTGCGGCATCGATCCCAGGCGCAACATCGTGTTCAACCAGAGCCAGGTCGCCGAGCACGCCGAGCTCGCCTGGATCTTCAACTGCGTCGCCCGGATGGGCTGGCTCAACCGCATGACGCAGTTCAAGGAAAAGGCCGGCAAGGACCGGGAGAACGCCTCGGTCGGTCTCTACTGCTATCCGGCCCTGATGGCGGCCGACATTCTCGCCTATCGGGCGACGCATGTGCCGGTCGGCGAGGACCAGAAGCAGCATCTGGAACTGACGCGCGACATCGCGCAAAAGTTCAACAACGACTTCGCGGAGTCGATCCGCGCCCACGGCCATGGCGACGCGTTCTTCCCGCTCACCGAGCCGCTGATTTCCGGCCCGGCGACGCGCGTGATGTCGCTGCGCGACGGCACCAAGAAAATGTCGAAATCCGACCCGTCGGACTATTCGCGGATCAATCTGACCGACGACGCCGACACGATCGCGCAGAAAATCCGCAAGGCGAAGACCGATCCGGAGCCGCTGCCGAGCGAGCCCGCCGGGCTGGCGAAGCGGCCGGAGGCGGAGAACCTTCTCGGCATCTACGCGGCGCTCGCCGACAAGGGCGAGGCGGAAGCGCTCAAGGAATTCGCGGGCGCGCAATTCTCCACCTTCAAGGCGGCGCTGATCGATCTTGCGGTTGCCAAGCTCGGACCGGTCGGGGCGGAGATGAAGCGGCTGGTGCAGGATCCGGCGCATATCGAGAAGGTGCTGGCGGACGGCGCCGCGCGCGCGCAGGCGCTGGCGACCGAAACCATGAAGGCCGTCAAGGACATCGTCGGTTTCGTGCGGCGCTGATCGTCGCCGCTTGTCGCGACACCGAGAGCCGTGGCAGCATTGCTCCCGCGCGCTGCTTCCGGTCTTGCTGAGCGCGTGATTTAGTTGGTCGCATTTCTTCGGAAAACCGGTGTCCACTTTTCCGGAAAATGCTCTAGTGTAACCGAGGTCGGGCGGAACCCCGGGGGGACCATGAGCCGCAAGCGCCGCAGCTACGAGGCGGGGCATAAGCCGAAGTATCTCGTCATCATCGACGAGTCGCCCGAATGCGACCGCGCCGTCTATTACGCCAGCCGGCGTGCGGCGCGGACAGGCGCCAGCATGCTCATGCTTCTGGTGATCGAGCCGCACGACCGGCACCAGCAGTGGCTCGGGGTCGCCGACATCATGAAGGCGGAGGCGCACGAAGCCGCCAACGCGATCCTCGACAAGTTTTCCACCCGCGCCAACGGGGTGGCGGGCATCACGCCGGAGCGCGCGATTCGCGACGGAGAAAAAGCGGACGAGATCCTCAAGCTGATCGAGGAGGACGAGGATATCGCCATCCTGGTGCTCGCCGCCGGCACCGGCAAGGAAGGGCCGGGGCCCTTGGTGTCCAATCTCAGCAATACCGCCGGCACGTTCCCGATCCCGGTCGCCATCGTGCCCGGCCATCTCGGCGACGAAGACCTCGACGCGCTGTCTTGATGCTTGGTCGCGATGCGACCGGAAATGCCCTTTCGGTCGCGGGCGCGACGTATTAGATAGAGCGTCGAGGGCCGCGCGGGCCGTTGATCCCGCGCCGGTGACGGAGCAAGGCCATGTTCATCCAGACCGAGGCGACGCCCAATCCGGCGACCTTGAAATTCCTTCCCGGCCAGACCGTGCTCGCCAACGGGACGCTCGATATGCGCGACCGCGCGGAAGCCGCCAACTCTCCGCTGGCCGAGCGGCTGTTCGATATTTCCGGCATCGGCGGGGTATTTCTCGGCGCCGATTTCATCGCGGTGACCAAGACGGACGGCGAATGGCAGCAACTCAAGCCGGCGATCCTCGGCGCCATCATGGAACACTTCATGTCGGGCGCGCCGCTGCTCAACGAAGGACAGACCGGCGCTGCCGCCGACGACGAATTCTTCGAGACCGCCGACGCCGAGATCGTGACCACGATCAAGGACCTGATCGAGACGCGCGTGCGTCCGGCGGTCGCCGGCGACGGCGGCGACATTACGTTCCGCGGCTTCAAGGACGGCATCGTCTATCTCAACATGAAGGGCTCGTGCTCGGGCTGCCCGTCCTCGACGGCGACGCTCAAGCACGGCATCCAGAACCTGCTGCGACATTTCGTGCCCGACGTGGTCGAAGTCCGACCCATGTAGGACTGGGTCAGGTTCGCCGAGTAGGATCGGCGAGGGAATCGGTTAGGATGCCGGTCCAGGGTGGCCGGCATGCGCCGCCCGCA
>DASPZC010000445.1:0-2320 GCA_035636455.1 Xanthobacteraceae bacterium | reverse complement strand
CCTCCATGCTGCGCGATCGGGATCTGGGTCAGACTATACCAGATCGCGATCGTGCGGACATACGTCAAGGCGGCCGGCCGCGGCGCCGATCGGCCTTCAAATTCAGGTGTTTATCGATCCGCCGTCGACCGCGATGGTCTGCCCGGTGACGAAGTCGCTGTCGCCCGACGCGAGAAAGATCAGCGCGCCGAGGAGGTCCGCCGGCACCTCGTCGCGGCGGATCGCCCGGCTCTGCAGCACCCGCTCGCGCGCCTGCTCGATATGCGCGCGGTTCTCAAGGATCGTCTCGCTCATGACGAGCCCGGGCGCCAGCGTGTTGACGCAAATGCCCTTCTCGCCCAACTCGCGCGAGAGCGCCCGGGTGAACGCCGTGACCGCGCCTTTCGAGGTGACGTAATGCAGCATCGCGGGCAGGCCCTTGTAGGCGGTGCCGGAGCCGATGTTGATGATTTTGCCGTAACCCTGCGCGGCCATGTGCGGCACCACGTGCTTGACCATGAGGAACGGGCCGCGCACGTTCACCGCCATCACCCGGTCCCACAGGTCGACCTCGATGTCGGTGCAGTCGACCGGCGGCAGCGGCGCAAAAAGCGCGGCGTTGTTGACCAGGATGTCGATCTTGCCGAACCGCGCGAGCGTTTCGCCGACGACGCGCTTGACCGCGTCCTCCGCGCTCACGTCGAAGGTCGCGCTCGCCACCGCATTGTGCCCATGGCGCGCCGCGATCTCGGCCGCCAACTCGGCGCCGTCGACGATGTCGGCGATCATCACCCGCGCGCCCTCGGCGGCCAGCGCCTGGGAATAGTGCCGGCCGATCCCCCTGGCGCCGCCGGTCACGATCGCGCTGCGGCCGTCGAGCCGTGGCATGCGTGCTCCCGATTTTCGTTACCGCAGCCTGATGCTATGAGCCTGCCTGAGCAACGGACGGAAGCCAAGCCATGAACGCCGACGTGCTGGACCGCATCGCCATCCGCGAGCTGATCGAGAACTGGGTGCTGTGGCGCGACGCCCGCGACTGGGCGCGCTTCCGCACAGTATGGCACGACGAGGGGCGGATGATGGCGACCTGGTTCCAGGGCACGGCCGACGAGTTCATCAAGGTGAGCGAGGAAGGCTATCGGCGCGGCGTGCGCATTCTGCACTTCCTCGGCGGCACGACCATCGACCTCGCCGGCACCCGCGCAACGGCGCAGACCAAGATGACGATCTCGCAGCGCGCAACCGTCGAGGGCGTGCCGTGCGACGTGGTGTGCACCGGCCGGTTCTACGATTTCCTGGAAAAGCGCGCCGGCCGCTGGGGCCTGGTGCTGCGCCAGCCGATCTATGAGAAGGACCGCATCGATCCGGTCGATCCCGCAACCGCGCCCGCGCTCGACCCAAAACTGCTCGCGAGCTTCCCCGAGGGCTATCGCCACCTCGCCTACATGCAGGCGAGGATCGGCTACAAGATCAAGCCCGACATGCCCGGCCTCGACGGCCCGGCGGTCGAGGCGCTCTACGTCCGCGGGGCGAGGTGGTTGCGGGGGGAAGCGCTGTAACACGTATCCCGGGCGCCGCTTCACCTCGCCCCGCTTGCGGGGAGAGGTCGATAGGCGGCCTTCGGCCGCCGTTCTTAATTTTGACAACGCCGACGCGAAGCGTCGGCTATGCGAAGCGCGTCGGGTGAGGGGGCGTCTCAGGAAAGCGCACACTCACAGAGGCCCCCTCACCCCGACCCTCTCCCCGCAAGCGGGGAGAGGGAGCCCGCGCCTTATCCGCTCACCCGCACGATGAACTTGGCGAAACCGGCGAGCTGCTGCTTGACGATGTCGAGGGTCGGCTGATCGGTCAGCTCGCCCTTGGCCTCGTCGACCTTCGATTTGACGTTGCCGATGAAAATCTCCGGCCGGTTGAACACGAAGGCGTCGAGGAAGATCATGCTCTGGCGGAAGTGATATTGCATGCGCGGGCCGCCGAGCGGACCCTGCGAGGCCGACTGCAGCGCGATCGGCTTGAACGCGAACGGCTGATTGGGCAGCCGCGACACCCAGTCGATCGCGTTCTTGAGCACGCCCGGCATCGAATAATTGTATTCCGGGCTGACGAAGATCACGCCATCGGCCGCCCGGATGGCGTCGGCGAGCGCGTTGACCGGCGCCGGCCAGCCCTGCTCGTTCTGCACGTCGGCGTTATAGAGCGGCATCACGATGGTCGGCGAGGGCGCGAGCTTCATGCCGGCGGGCGCCAGCGCCGGCAGGCTGCGCGCCACCATGGCGTTGTAGGAGCCTTTGCGGAGCGAGCCGCAGATGACGAGCACGTTCAAATTGTTCGGGTCGGCCAT
>DASPZC010000444.1:0-5754 GCA_035636455.1 Xanthobacteraceae bacterium | reverse complement strand
CGCGGCGCGCACCTTCGGGTCGGCCGACATTTTCGACGTGCGCATCGGCGGCAGCATGCCCGGGTGCACCGAGTTGACGCGGATATTGTCGCGCGCGAACTGCACCGCCGCCGCCTTGGTCATCGCGCGCACCGCGCCCTTGGCGGCGTTGTAGCCCATGTGCACGAACACCTGCCCGACCACGCCGGAGATCGACGACGTGTTGATGATCGAGCCGCGCTTGGCCTGCTGCATCACCGGCACGACCGCGCGCATGCCCAAGAACACGCCGCGGGCGTTGACGGTCATCTGCTCCTCCCATACGGCGAGACTCAGCCGGTCGGGGTCGGAGCCGCTTACGCCGGCGTTGTTGACGAGGATGTCGATCGTCCCCCACGCCTCGAGCGTGGCCTCGACGGCGGCCGTCCATTGCTCCGCGCTCGACACGTCGAGGTGCTGGAAGCGCGCGGTGCCGCCGGCTTGCGTGATGATGCCGACCACGGCCTCCCCGTCGCTGTCGTTCATGTCCGCGCACAGGACCTTGGCGCCTTCGGCCGCGAAGATCTTCGCCGTCGACGCCCCCATGCCGGACGCCGCACCGGTGACGATGGCGATCTTGTCCTTGAGACGCATGTCCGGTTCCTCCAGGTCGCGGCAACACCGAAATCGCGATGTTTGGAAGGCAGGCGATCAGGCCGTCGGCCGCAAGCTTAGCATGCCGCGATCGCCTCGATCTCCAGCAGGAAATTGGGGTTGGCGAGCCCGCGCAGGATGCAGAGCGTACTGCCGGGCGGGTGACCGGCGAAATAGGTCTGCAGCACGCCGCGCGCCTTCGGCACGTCGTGCGGGTTGCAGATGCAGATCGTGACCTTGACCACGTCGGAGATTTTCGCCCCGCCGGCGGCGAGCGCGTTGGCAAGGTTCGCCATCACCATCGCGGCCTGGGCGTCGAAATCGTCCGGCGGCAGCACCTTGCCGTCCGCGTCCGCCGCCACCTGGCCGGCGCAAAACACCAGCTTCTGCGCGCCCTCGGCCGTCACCACGTGCGAATAGTTGGCGAACGGCTTGTGTACGCTGTCGGGGTTGATCCGGCTGATCTTCGCCATCGTGTTTTCTCCGTGCTATCCAATCGTCATGGCCGCCCCGGGCACTTCGTCCCGGGGGTGTCCCGGCCATCCACGTCTTTGGTTCGAGTCTCCAAGACGTGGATGCCCGGCACAAGAGCCTGCCCCGGACTTGATCCGGGGCCGGGCATGACGACTGAGACGCTCTTCGCAGAGGAAAAAGCCTCATGTCCGCACTCCCGCAATCCACCACCGTCCTCGACTCGATCCTGTTTCGCGACGCCTTCGGCACGCCACGCATGCGGGACGTGTTCGCGGATTTCGCCCTCGTGTCGCGCTACGTGGAGGTCGAGGTCGCGCTCGCGCGGGCGCAGGCGCGCTGCGGCGTCATTCCGGCCGAGGCGGCGGCGGAGATCGCCCGGCGCTGCAATGCCGCGGCGCTCGACTTCGAGCGCCTGCGCACGGAGACCGACGTGGTCGGCTATCCGATCCTGCCGCTGGTGCACCAGCTCGTGCAGCAGTGCGGCGAGGCCGGGCGCTTCGTCCACTGGGGCGCCACCACCCAGGACATCATGGACACGGCCGTCGTCCTCCAGGTGCGCGAGGGGTTGCGCCTCGTCGGCGAGGACATCGCGGCGCTGCGCGGCATCCTCGGCGATCTGGCGCGCAAATATCGCGACACGCCGATGGCCGGCCGCACCCACCTGCAGCAGGCGCTGCCGGTGACCTTTGGCTACAAGGCGGCCATCTGGCTCGCCATGTTCGACCGCCATGCGCAGCGGCTGCGCGAGCTCGGGCCGCGCGTGCTGGTCGGCGAGTTCGCCGGCGCGGCCGGCACCCTGGCCTCGCTCGGCGACCAGGGATTTGCGGTGCAGGCCGCGTTCTGCGCCGAGCTCGGCCTCGGCGTGCCGGCGTCCACCTGGCACGTCGCGCGCGACGGCCTTGCCGAGACCGTCAACTTCCTGGCGCTCGTGACCGGCTCGCTCGGCAAGATCGCGCTCGACGTGATGATCATGGCGTCGACCGAGTTCGCCGAGGTGTACGAGCCCTTCGTGAGCGGACGCGGCGCGTCCTCGACCATGCCGCAGAAGCGCAACCCGATCTCCTCCGAGCTGATGCTCGCCGCCGCCAAGGCGGTGCGCCAGCACGCCGGCCTCATGCTCGACGCCATGGTGCAGGACTTCGAGCGCGCCACCGGCCCGTGGCACGCCGAGTGGATCGCGATCCCCGAAAGCTTTGTCCTGACCGCCGGCGCGCTGCATCAGGCAAAGTTCGCGCTCGGCGGCCTGATCGTCGACGAGGCCCGGATGGCGCGCAATCTCGGCCTCTCGAACGGCCTGATCGTGGCCGAGGCGGTGATGATGCACATGGCCCCCATCGTCGGCCGCCAGCAGGCGCACGACGTGGTCTACGCCGCGTGCCGGACCGTGAACGAGCAGGGCGGCACCTTGGCCGAGGTGCTCGCCGCCGATCCCGCAGTCGCCGGGCACTTCGACCGGGCGGCACTGGAGCGCCTGACCGATCCCGCCAACTACCTCGGCCTCGCACCCGCAATGGTGGACCGGGTGCTCTCCCTCTCCCCGCTTGCGGGGAGAGGGTCGGGGTGAGGGGGCCTTTACGGTTGCGCGCTGTCTTCCGACGCCCCCTCACCCGGATCGCTTCGCGATCCGACCCCGGATCAAGTCCGGGGCAGGCTCTCTCCCCGCAAGCGGGGAGAGGTAAAGAGCGCCCTGTTTGATTGCGTTTACGCCAGCAGCGCGCCCTTGGGATCGGCGGCCAAGACATCCGCCTCGGGCAGCCCCAGCTCGCGGCGCACGATGTTGGCGCCGCGCACGAGCGACACGGTCTTGTAGAAGGCGTGCAGCCGGCTCATGCCCTGGCGCCCGAAGCCGCAGTCGGTCGAGACGATCAGCCGCTCCGGCGCCATGACCCTGAGCGCGCGCCGGATGAGCGCGGCGACCTCCTCCGGCCGCTCCACCTGCAGGGTGCGGTGGCTGACGACGCCGATGGCGATCTTCTTGTCGGCGCCGATGCCCTGGGCGAAGCTCTCGATCTCGTCGCCGCCGTTGTCCGCCGCCTCGAACGTGACGACGTCGACGTCGAGCCGGTCGAAGAAGGGCAGCGCCTGGGTGTAGAAGCGTCGCTTGGTCTCGGTGCGCTGGGCGGCGGGATTGCCCCAGCAGGTGTGGCACCACACCTCGGCCTTGTCGCGCAGGCCCTTCACCTCGGCGTTGAAGGCCTCGACCAGAAAGTCGCCGGTGACCTCCTTGTCGTCGACGCCGACCATGCCGTGGATCGCCGGCTCCTCGACCTGGATCACCGGGCAGCCGGCGTCGGCGAGATCGTTGAGCTCCGCGTTCATGGCCGTGGACAGCGCCATGATCAGCTCGCGCCGGTCCTTGTAGTGCCGGTCGTTGACGCCGGTGGCGATCATCTGGCCGGAGATGGCGCCGAACTTGACCGGCTTGCGCGTCAGGCGCTGCGCCACCTTCCACACTCGCGCGTATTCGAGCGGCCCGCGCCGCACCGGCCCGGTCACGTGCGGGAGCACGCGCGTCTCCAGCACCTCGAACATGATGTCGCCGGCCGCCTTGTCGCGGCTCGAGGCGGTGCGCCCGCGCCCCACGTGATGGCCTTGCAGGCCTTCGAGGCGCTCGGCCGGATAGGCGAACCACGAGCGCCCGCCCACGTCGCAGTCACAGCGGGCGTCGCCGTCGGTCAGAAGATCGAGGCCGGCCCGGGTCTGATCGGACAGATAGGCCGCGACCGCGTCGGTATACTGCTCACGGAACGCCACGTCGGTCATCGCCAGCGAGAACGGCCGGCCCTGCAGATTTTCCACGAACCAGTGCGGCCGCGGCAGCGAGCCGGTGATGGTGGTGAGCAGCGGGTGGTCCTTCGAGACCGTCAGCATGCGGCGCTCCAAACAATTGATTCGCCTACTTCAGCGCGGCGAAAAACTCACGCACCTCGCGCGCGAGCGCGTCCGGCTGCTCCAGCGCGGCGAAGTGCCCGCCTTTCGGCATGACGCTCCAGCGCCGGATGTCGGTGTAGGTTTTTTCCGCCAGCGAGCGCGGCGGCCGCAGGATCTCCTTGGGAAACTCGGCATACCCGGTCGGCACGTCGACGGTCTTGCCTTCGGGAATCGGCCAGGGGCCGTGCATGCGCGCGTAGTACGGCCAGAACGACGAGCCGATCGCGCCGGTGAACCAGTAGAGCGAAATGTTGGCCAGCATCTCGTCGCGGCTCACCGCGTTTTCCGGGTTGCCGTCGCAATCGGTCCAGGTACGGAATTTCTCCACGATCCATGCCGCAAGACCCGCCGGCGAATCGGCGAGGCCGAAGGCGAGCGTCTGCGGCTTGGTGCCTTGGATCCACTGATAGCCGGTCTCCTCCTTGAGAAAATGCGCGAGCTGGCCGAGGAAGACTTTTTCCTCCGCCGTCGGGTTGGCGATCATCTTCGGGTCGCGCCGCACCGCCAGCAGATTGAGGTGGATGCCCGCGACGTGCTGCGGATAGCGATGGCCGAGCACCGAGGCGACGAAGCAGCCCCAGTCGCCGCCCTGCACGCCGAAGCGCCGATAGCCGAGCACTCGCGTCATCAGCTCGGCATAGAGGTCGGCGATGTCCTCGACGCCGAAGCGCCGCTGCCCGGGCCGGTAAGAGAGGGTGTAGCCGGGGAGCGACGGGATCACCAGATCGAAATGCCCGGCGAGCAGCGGGATCAACTTGTGAAATTCGAACACGGAACCCGGCCAGCCGTGCGAGATCAGCAGCGGCAGCGCGCCCGCGCGCCCGGCCGTCTGATGGATAAAATGCAGATCGATGCCGCCGATCGGCACCGTGAACTGGCGGCACGCGTTGAGCTTCGCTTCCCACGCGCGCCAGTCGAAGGTCTTCTCCCAGTACGCGACGAGGCCTTGCATGTAGGCGAGGCTCGTCCCGGTCGACCACGGCTCACGCGGCGGCTCGTCCGGCCAGCGCGTGCGCGCCAACCGTTCGCGCAAGTGCGCGATCTCGCCGTCGGGGACATGCAACGTAAATGGCTTTCCAGCGGATGGGTTTTGGTCATTCATGGCGATGCCTCAGAATTTCAACTGATGTGCCGGATGCCCGGTCCACTCTTGAATGATCTCGTGAAAAACGATGAGGTTGAGGGCAAGCCCGGCGAACGCCAGCAGCGCGGCGAAGCGGAGCCGTCGTCCGATCGCGCCGAGCAGCAGCGCCGGCACGACCAGCGCGAAGAAGACGAAGCCGAACGGGAAGACCGCCAGCCATTCCATGCCGTCGCCCCTGGGATTGGCGTTCACGGCGATGAAGCGCAAGGTGTAGAGCCAGAACGCCGTCTGCGCGCCCGCGGCGGCGAGCACGATCGGGCGAAGCAAGCGGTGCGGCGGCAGCGCCGCGGCGGACGGCTCGGTCATGGACATCTCTCGCAGGAACTGGCTCCTCTTCACCTCTCCCCGCGTGCGGGGAGAGGTCGACGGCCGAAGGCCGTCGGGTGAGGGGGGCTCTCGGCACACTGAGCTTGCTGGGAACCCCCCTCACCCCACCCTCTCCCCAGCCGAAGTCGGATGTTTCCGACTTCGGCCACGTCATAGATGGCCGAACTCGGGTAAACCCGAGTTCGGCGCGGGGAGAGGGAGCCCGCGAGCTGCGCGCCGCCAAACGCGAGTGCCCCGCCCCCTGCAGGGCAGGGGAATCGCAGATA
>DASPZC010000443.1:0-6471 GCA_035636455.1 Xanthobacteraceae bacterium | reverse complement strand
AGGTCGTCGCCGGGCTCGCCCGCTCATACCGCGTCGTGGTTGTCGACGACGGCTCGACCGACGGGACGGCCGACATGGCCGCGCGCACCGGGGCCGAGGCGCTGCGGCACCCGATCAATCTCGGGCAGGGCGCCGCCCTGCAGACCGGCATCGAATACGCCCTGCTGCGCGGCGCCGAGAACGTGGTCACCTTCGATGCCGACGGCCAGCATCGTGCCGACGACGTGGCGGGCCTGCTCGATGCGCTCGCGGCCCACGAAGCCGATTTCGCGCTCGGCAGCCGCTTCCGCGGTGCAGCAATCGACCTGCCGCCCGTGCGGCGCCTGATGCTGCGCGCGGCCGCCTGGTTTACGCGGATCACGACCGGGCTCGCCGTGACCGATGCCCACAACGGCCTGCGGGCGATGACGCGCAAAGGGGCGGCGTGCATCCGGCTGCGGCAGAACCGCATGGCGCACGCCTCGGAGATCCTGCACCAGATCGCCGACAGCGGCCTGCGCTACGTCGAGGTGCCGGTCACGATCGAATATAGCCGCTACTCGCTCGCCAAGGGCCAACGCGCCAGCGAACTCGTCGTCATCCTGCTCGACCTGTTCGCGCGGCGGCTGCACTCATGATCGCGCAACTGCTGCTGACGATCCTGCTTTGTGCCATCCTGCTCTACGCGTTTGTCGAGCGGCGGCGCTCGCCGTTTGTCAGCGTGCTCTCGCTCGTCGCCGCTGCGGCCGGGCTCTATTTCGTGTGGAACCCGTCGCATGCGAGCGTGCTGGCGGAATTGGCCGGCATCGGCCGTGGCGTCGACCTCATCATCTATACCTGGGTGGTGATCAGCCTGCTGGTTCTGCTCAACCTGCACCTCAAGCTGCGCGCGCAAACGGAGTCGCTCACCATGCTCGCGCGCGCGCTCGCGATCGGCGAGGCGATGCGGGATCGCGCCCGGGAGGCGGCGCCGGGGGGAGCGGAGCCGGCGGGCGGCGGCGGCGCGGCCGGGGCACGCGTCACGCCACGACCAGCACCAACCCGCACACGATCACGATCACGCCGATGACGAGCCGCAGCGAGATCGGCTCGGCGAACAGCACGCCGCCGAGCAGCGGCACGATGGCGAAGGACAGCGCCACGAACAGATAGGCGCGGGACAGCGGCGTGAACCGCAACAGCCAGACCCACAGGAAGGACAGCGCCAGGTAGATCGCGAGCGCGGCGAGGAAATAGGCGTTGCGCGCCAGGCCGAAGAGGCGGTCGGGCAGTGCCCCCTCGGCCGGCGCCCGCAATGCCGCCAACTTGAACAGCAACTGGCCGAGCGCCATCCCGCCCGCATAGGCGCACAGCACCGCGATTTGGAACGCCGAGAGGGAGGGGCTCATCGTTCGCCCCGGTGCCGCAAGACCACCCGCATGGCGTCGAACAGATTTACCGGCACGCCGGTGCGGCTCGCCGCCGGCAGCTTGACGCGACTCCCGACCATGCGCCCGAGGTGGTAGGCGATGAGCGAGAGTGGAACGATCTTCCAGGGATGATCGAGCGCCTCGATCGCAAGCCCGGCCCGCTGCGCCAGGCGGTCCATGCTGCCGGCGGTGAAGAACCACAGGTGCTGGGGCGGGGTCATCAGCCGCCATGTCGACCTGAGCGCCCGCGCGGTGAGGCTGCCGAAGTCGCCGGTGGTGAGCACGATAATGCCGCCCGGCGCGAGGCGGCCGGCAAGCAGCGCCAGGGTCTCGTGCGGATCCGGCAGATGCTCGATCACGTCGAGCAGCACGATGACATCGAACGGGCCGCGCAGGTTGAGGTTGATCTCGTCGGCGGCGCCGGTGTCGACCGCCAGGCCGTTGCGCCGGCAATGGGCTGCCGCGTCGCGGGCAAGCTCGATGCCCGACACCTCGAAATGACGCTTGGCTTCCTGGAGGAAGAAGCCGTAGGCGCAGCCGACCTCCAGAAGTTTTCCTGACCGGCGATAACGGCGGATGAACGCGAGCGTGCGGACGAACTCGCGGCGCAAGACGGGCTCGGCGCCAAGGTAGTCGGCGTAGCCGTCCGTTTGTTCGCCGGAAAAATAGCCGTTCGTGTAATAGGCGGACGGATCGAACGCGGCGGTTTCCGTGCGTCCGAGCCCGCAGGCAGCGCATTGCAGGATGTCGCAGCGATTTTTCGAATACAGATAGCGGTGGATGGTCGCCGGGCCGCAAGCCGGACAGGCATGGATGCTTTCGCTCGGTGCGGCGGCGCGCATGGGAGGGGCGTGACGTTCAAGCGCGGCGGACGATTTGGACATGGGTGAATCCTCAGGTTTGCGCCTGCGCCGCGGCGCGCTCATGCATCATCGCCAGTTCCAATCGACCCTCAGGATCGCCTCGATGGTTGCAGCGCAGGAAATGGCGGCAGCGGCCAGCCCGATCACGGTCCGGCTTCTTGCCGCTAGTCCGCGCCGCAGCAGCGCGGCGGGAACGACCGCAAGGACGGGCAGCGCGGCGACGAAATAGCGCCCCTGCACGCCGTCGACCTGCGTGGCGTCGAGTGCCGTCCATACCAGGAAGAAGATGAGGAACACCGCGAAGCAATAACCCAGCACGCCGAGCATGCACACAAGAGCGACGCGGCGGCCGGTCGCGCGATCAAGCTCGAGCGAGGCGAGGCAGGACGCGAGCAGGAGCGCGCTCAGCACCGGGTAAACCCAGCCGGTAAGCGGCGTGTCGAGCCACCCCAGCACGCCGATCAGTTGCCGCCACAGTTGGACGCCGTAATCGGTAAAGGTATTTGCCATCAGCCGGGGAAACAGCAGCGGCTCCGCCAGCATGAAGCGCAGCTTCCAGACAGGATCGAAATGCTCGGCGGGCAGCCCCATGCCTTCGGTGAGCCGATAGGCCGCCACGTCCGTCGAGCCGGCGACGGCCCACAGCAGCGACAACATCGCGCCGGGCAGGACGACGATCGCGGCGCTCGCCCAATGGCGCGGCAGGTCGCGCAGGGGCCGCTTCATCGCTTCGAGCAGGATGAAAGCGAGCTGCGGCGGCTTGCTGAGCGCGCTGAGCGCCATCCACAGGGAATGCTGCCACGGACGATCGGCCGCTGCCGCGAGCGTTGCGCGCAGGGCGAGGGCCACCATCGCCATGGCATAGGCGAGGCCGGCCCCATCGGCGCTGAGCACCGCACGGCTGTACAGCGCGGACGGCAGGAGCGCGATCACCAGGAACGGCCATTTGAGCCGCGGCACCACCGCGATCGCATAGGCCGCCACGGCGGTCATCGCCACCAGGCCGAACAGCCGCATCAGATAGAGCATGCCGAGGAAGTCGAGATCGACGGCGCGGGCCAACAGGATCGCGGCGACGTATGGCAGGTAGGGAATCGGGCTGTAGCCTTCGGAGCCGCTGTAAAGAACGAAAACCGGCCCGTCTTCGTCCGCCGCCATCGGATCGGAATTCCGCTGCGCGTGCGCGGCAAAGATCTGCCGGTAGGTGAAGCCCGGGGTCCGGGTCGTGTATCGGCTGGCCTCGAAGAAATCGAAGTCGCGGTGTAGGCGTGCCGGTAGTCGAACGCCTTTTCGACCTGCTTCGTCGGCAAGACTTGGCACGATATCGCCTTGCGCAATGCCGAACGCGCGCAGGAAGTGGGCCGCCTCGTCGGGGCCGCGCAGGGGAGGGGTGCAGACCAGCACCACGGCGCCGAACAGCAGGGAGACGAGGGCAAAAATGATCGCCGGATTGCTCAACCGCGTGCGCACGCGCCATCGTTCGGGAACCGCGATGCGCGGAGTCCCGACCGAAGCTGTCGTTACGTCGTTCAAGAGGGCCATCCCGCGATCCGGCGCGCCAACAACGCGCATCGCGTGATGCGGTTCCGGGAATTACCTCTCGGAATGCCAGACGCCGCAGTGCAGCAAAGGCGTTGCCATTTTGATTCGGCGGCGAGTCCTGTGGCACGTTGCGTGACGGCCATGGAGGAGAAGGCATGGCGAATAAGGGTGACGCGCCTATCCTGATCGCCGGCGGCGGCATCGGCGGCCTCGCGGCGGCGCTCGGGCTCGCCAAGAAAGGCTTTTCGGTCCGCGTGCTGGAGAAATCCCCGGTGCTCGGCGAGATCGGGGCCGGCATTCAGCTCGGGCCAAACGCGTTTCATGCCTTCGACTATCTCGGGGTCGGCGAAGCCGCCCGGGCGATGGCGGTCTTTATCGACAAGCTCAGGCTGATGGATGCGCTCAGCGGCGAGGAGATCACCCATATCGATCTCGGCGAGGAGTTTCGCGCCCGGTTCAAGAATCCCTATGCGGTCGTCCATCGCGGCGATCTTTATGGCGTTTTTCTCAAAGGCTGCCGGGCGCAGCCGCGCATCGAGCTGAGCGTCGACAGCGAGGTCCTCTCCTACGAGCAGGACGGCACGAGCGTGACGATTCGGCTCGTTTCCGGGGAACGGATACGCGGATCGGCGCTGATCGGCGCCGACGGCCTATGGTCGAACGTGCGCAAGCAGGTGGTCGGCGACGGCCCGCCGCGCGTCTCGGGTCACACCACCTATCGTTCGGTCATTCCGACCGAACGCATGCCGGAAGACCTGCGCTGGAACGCCGCGACCCTGTGGGCCGGGCCGAAGTGCCACCTCGTCCATTACCCGCTGTCGGACTGGAAAGTGTTCAACCTGGTGGTCACCTGCCACAACGATGCGCCGGAGCCGGTCGCCGGCAAGCCGGTGCCGATGGCGGAGGTGATGCAAGGCTTCGGGCACATCAACGAGCGGGCGCAGAAGATCATCCAGCACGGGAGCGACTGGAAATTATGGGTGCTGTGCGATCGCGAGCCGGTGGAGAACTGGGTCGACGGCAAGGTGACGCTCCTCGGCGATGCCGCCCACCCGATGCTTCAGTACATGGCGCAAGGCGCGTGCATGGCCATGGAGGACGCCGTGTGTCTCGCGCATATGATGGACGCCCATCCCGACGATATCGGAAAGGCGCTCACCGCTTACGCGGAGGGACGCGTGGTGCGTACCGCGCGGGTGCAACTGCAGTCGCGCGCCATGGGCGAGCACGTCTACCATCCGTCCGGCGCGCATGCGCTCGTGCGCAACGCCATCATGCGCGCCAAGACATCGGAGAACTGGTACGACGATCTCGCCTGGCTTTATGGCGGGACGGGATTGCCCGACCCGGCATGAGGGTTCCCGCCCCCCATGCGGAGGTTCCCGCGTTCAATCTCGATGTTCCGTTGGGTCTTCGCGCCGCTGCGCATCCTCATCATGCGCGCGCAGACGCCGAAGCGCCGTGCGCAACGATTGCGGCATGTCGTCGGCGACGACATCCTCATACATTGCGCCAAGGTGCCGGCCAATGACCGTCAGGGTGCTCCGCCCGAGCCGCACCTCGCCGCCGATATTGCCTGGGGCATTCGTCATCGCCCTTGCGTCCGCGGCGCCTCACGGGCTGGCATAGCGAGCCGCCCGCATATCGATAAGCTCTTCGGGGCGCGCGCGGTTCCCCCGATAAGTTCCGTGGTTACCCCTCAGCGACACCGCGGTTCCGGTTGTATCTTACCATCGCGGAGCGAATCCTTGACTACTTGGCGCGGGTTTGGACGTCGCGGTGCTCGCGCGATCAAATCGCGGCCGGAGCCGTGAGATATTGCTGAATTTTGACAGGGCGCCGTCAGGCGGGCCGCATGACGCGGGTCAGGATCTCGTTGAGCTGGTCCATCTGGTAGGGCTTGGGCAGCAACGGCCGATCCTTGAAGTCCAGCGGAATGCCGCGCTCGCCGTAGCCTGTGGTGAACGCGAACGGCTTGCCCCGCTTGGCCAAGGTCTCGGCGATCGCGTCGACTCTCTCGCCGTTCAGGTTCACATCGAGCAGCGCGGCGTCGAAGTCCGCCTGCGCCGCTAGGCTTGCCGCCTCCGCGAGCGATGTCGCCTGCGCGACGACGTGATGGCCAAGCTCGGTCAGCATGTCCTCGACCAGCATCGAAATCATGACTTCGTCCTCGACCACGAGAACACGCAGCCCGGTCGCGGAGCCAGCTGGTTTTTGGGACGCCATGGCGGCGCGTACCTCGGGTGCGACGTGCGTCGGCGCCGCACCTTGCCGGATCGCGCTATGGCAGGCCCGAGAGGCCGAACTGAGGCGGCGGCAGAATCGGCGGCGTTGCCCAGCTTCCCCCGGCCGCACGCGCAATGCAATGCGCTCGCGTTGCTCGCCGGCGAAAAACGAAGCCCCGGCCCTCCGCTTCCAGCGCCGGAGGACCGGGGCATTCGTTTGCCGGACGCTGGGGGGAAGGGGATGGGGGGCTGCGTCCGACAGAGCAAGAACGCCCCCGGGATCGGCCGGTTCCGGCACGATCGAAAAAAGTTGCGGAGTGTTTTCGTGTCGCGGCTGCGGGGTGAAGAGCCGGGTGGCTGCGCTTCCGCGGCCTGCCGCGGGTCCCCTGCGTGACGCATCGGGCGCGGAACCTTCGCGCCGTCGCTGGCATTATCGTACGGTGCTGCTATGGG
>DASPZC010000442.1:0-8682 GCA_035636455.1 Xanthobacteraceae bacterium | reverse complement strand
TTTGACGGGGCGGGCGCGCCGCGCCATAAGCGCCACGGCTCCCGCACGGACATGGCCGATGCCGCCCCCCGTCTTGTTCGACCGCGCGCTCCTGCACATGCGCCGGCGGCGCGCGGCGGCGCTCGGGCCGGCGACGTTTCTCATCGATCGCGTGGCGCAGGACCTGTCCGAGCGGCTCGCCGCCGTGCGCCGCCGGTTCGATGTCGCGGTCGATCTCGGCACGCCGACCGACGCGGCGCGCCGCGCGATCCTCGATGCAAACGACGTCGGCACGATCGTGGCGGCCGGAACGGCGGCTGCGACGAGCAAACATGCTCGCGTGCCGAGCGTCGTCGCCGACGAGGAGGCGCTGCCGTTCCGCGACGCGTCGTTCGACCTCGTGGTCTCGGCGCTCGCCCTGCAATTCGTCAACGACCTGCCCGGCACGCTCGTTCAGGTCCGCCGCGCGCTCAAGCCCGACGGCCTCTTCCTCGCGGCGCTCGCCGGCGGCGACACGCTGACCGAGTTGCGCCAGGCTTTTGCGGTCGCGGAAACCGAGATCGACGGAGGCGTGTCGCCGCGCGTCTCGCCGTTCGCCGACGTGCGCGAGATGGGCGCGCTGCTGCAGCGCGCGGGGTTCGCGCTGCCGGTCGCCGACATCGACCGGATCGTCGTGCGCTACGCTTCGCCGCTTGCGCTCATGCACGATCTGCGCCGCATGGGAGCGACCAACGTGCTCGCCGCGCGGCGCCGCACGCGGCTGCGCCGCGCGACGCTCGCGCGCCTTCTCCGGATCTACGGCGAGCGCTTCGCCGATCCCGACGGGCGGGTGCGCGCGAGCTTCGAGATCATCTGGTTGTCCGGCTGGTCGCCGCATGAAACCCAGCAGCAGCCGCTGCGCCCCGGCTCGGCGCGCGCGCGGCTCGCCGACGCGCTCGGCACGCGCGAGATTTCGACGGGCGAGAAGGCGGGCGGCGATTAGAGCATGATCCCGAAAAAGCCTGCCCCGGACTTGATCCGGGGTGGATACCGGTTTTCGGAAAAAGATCATGCTCCAACAATGACCCAGAGTGGGATGACGATTCGAAGAAAAGTCATCCCGCCCTAGTGACGGCTGCCGAAGGCGGACGCCGGCTCACAGCATCGCCGCGATCTTGTCGTACAAATTCGTCGTAATCCCGGTACCGAGCGCGAATACGGTCGCGATGATCGCACCTCCGATACCGGACGCGAGCAAGGCATATTCGATCGCGGTGGCTCCGCGTTCGTCGGCGAGGAACCGACCGACGACGCGCTGGGCGCTCGACGAGCGGCTCATCCTGCTGGCCATGGCAACCATCCTCGTTCGAATCCGGACCGTCACAGCAGCGTCGTCAGGTGCGAAATCAGCGGCTCGTCCGCCGGGGGCATCGGATATTCGCGCAGCCGGTTCGGCCTGACCCAGGCCAGCCGCTGGCCCTCCTTGGCCATCACCGTTCCCTCCCACCGCCGACAGACGTAGAGCGGCATCAGCAGGTGGAACCCGGCATAGGCGTGGCTCGCGAATGTCAGCGGAGCGAGACACGCTTCGCTGACGACGATTCCCAATTCCTCCCTGAGCTCGCGGATCAGGCTATCCTCGGGCCGCTCGCCCGCCTCGACCTTGCCGCCGGGGAATTCCCACAAGCCCGCCATCGTCTTGCCGGCCGGGCGCTCGGCGATGAGCACGCGCCCGTCGGCATCGACGAGGGCGCAAGCGGCGACGAGGACGAGGTTGACGCTCACGGCCCTTGGACCAGACGGTACGCAGCCGGAAATTAATGCTGCGCCAACAGGGGTGGTTAACCGGTGCTTACGGCCGATAGTTACGACCGATAGTCGGCGTTGATGGCGATGTATCCCGCGGTCAGGTCGCAGGTGAGGACGCGGTCGCGGCCGCGTCCCAGCCCGAGCGCGACCTTCAGGCTGATCTCGGATCGCTTCATGTAGTCGCTGACCGCCGCCTCGTCGTAGGCGGGATCGCGCTCGCCGCGATGCGCCACGCGGATGTCGCCGAACCAGATGGACAGCCGATCGCGCTCCGCCGGCTCCCCGGCCTTGCCGACCGCCATCACGACGCGGCCCCAGTTGGCGTCCTCTCCGGCGATCGCCGTCTTGACCAGCGGCGAATTGGCGATCGACAGCGCGATGCGGCGCGCCGATCGCTTGGACACCGCTCCCTCGACCACGACCTCGACGAGCTTGCGCGCCCCCTCGCCGTCGCGGGCGACCTGCTCGGCGAGCGCGGCGAGCACCGCGTCGAAGGCGGCGCGGAATTCGGCGAGCCGGCGATCGCCCGCCCGATCGATGACGGGCGCGCCGCGCGCGCGCGCCGCGCCGGTCGCGAAGGCGAGCAGCGTATCGGAGGTCGAGGTGTCGCTGTCGACCGTCACCGCGTTGAAGCTGTCGACGACGCCGCGCGCGAGCAGCGCCTGCAAGGCGGGCGCCGCGATCGGCGCGTCGGTAAAGACGAACGACAACAGGGTGGCCATGTCAGGCGCGATCATGCCCGAGCCCTTGGCAATGCCGCTGATGGACACCGTCGTGTCGCCGAGCCGGGCGGTCGCGCTCGCGAGCTTGGGAAAGGTGTCGGTCGTCATGATCGCCTCGGCGGCGTCGATCCACGGGCCCGGCGCCGCGCGGGTCACGAGATCGTCCATCACCGCGCCGAACTTGCGCGCCTCGAGCGGCTCGCCGATCACGCCGGTCGAAGCGAGAAAGACCTGCGCCGGCCGACAGCCGATCGCCTTGGCGGCGAATTCGGCGGTGAGCTTGACGGCCGCGCGCCCGGTCTTCCCGGTGAACGCATTGGCATTGCCGGCATTGACCACGAGCCCGCGCGCCGCGCCCGCGGCAAGCCGCGCGCGGCACCATTCGACCGGCGCCGACGGGCACTTGGAGCGGGTCAGCACGCCCGCGACGCTCGTGCCCTTGTCGAGCACGGCGAGCAGCACGTCGGTGCGCCCGACATAGCGGATGCCGGCGGCGGCCGCCGCAAAGCGCACGCCGGGAATGTCCGGCATGGCGGGAACGCGCGTCGGCGCGAGCGGCGAGACCGCGTGAGCCATGGAGGTGGGGTCTATTTCCTGGTCGGATCGGCCGGCTGCTCCGGCGGCGCGCCCAGCCGCTCGACCTTGCTGTCGGCGCGAAGCTTGGTGATCAGCTCCGCCTGCGCCTTGCGGACCAGGTGAGTCTCGAGCTGATCGCGCACCTTGTCGAATTCCGGCGCCTGGCGGTCGCGCTTGTCCTCGACCTTGATGATGTGCCAGCCGAACCGCGTGCGCACCGGCTCGGACAACTGTCCCTTCTCCAGCTGGAAGGCGGCCTCGGCGAATTCGGGCACCATCTCTTCCTTGGGGAAATAGCCGAGGTCGCCGCCGTCCGCCGCGCCCGGGTCGGTCGATTTCTGCCGCGCCAGCTCGGCGAAATCGACGCCGTTCTTCAGCTCGGCCAGCACCGCCTTGGCCTCGTCCTCGCTCTTGACCAGAATGTGGCGCGCCCGCACTTCCTTCTGGCCCGCCATCTGCTTGGTCGCGTCGTCGTAGAGCTGATGCATCGCGGCGTCGGAGCTTGCGGCCTTCGCCTCCGACTGCAACAGCATCTCCATCAGGATCTTGTTGCGGTAATAGGCCAGGCGCTGCTTGAAGTCCTTGCCGTCGGCCAATTTCTTCGTCTCGGCGGCCTTGGCGACCAGAAGCATGTCGGTGACGTAGGTCGTCAGATAGTCGCGCCGCGCCTCGCCGGCCATCTGCGACATGTTCTGCCCCACGTCCTCTTCCGCAATGGCCACGTCGCTCGCCCTGATGTCGGTCCCGTTCACGCGCGCGACCACCGGATCGGCGTCCTGCGCGGCGGCATGAAGCCCGAGGGTCAGCGGCAGCATCACGACGGCCGCCGCGGCGAGCGCACGGGGGGCCTGCAAACGCGACAACCAATGGGCCGACGGCAACGGCGAATTCATCGGGGCAATCCTTCGATGCGTGCGCGGGTCGGGCGGCAAACGCGGCCGGACAGTCGCGCAATCGGCAGGGCTTGGCAATGGCCGAATAGCCGCGGAACGTGACGAAAACTTGAGCGTCGCGCGGCCGACAATTGACAAGGGTCGGACCCCCTCCTATCTCTGCGCCAGCCCGCCCGCCGGCCGCGCAAGCGGCTGCGGCGTTGCGTGTCGCGCCAGCCCGAAAAGCGCCGTATCATGAGGGGCATCGGTGCACCGGTCAGGCCGCGGCCGCGCGGGCTCAGCCCACAACGGCCGCGGACCCTTACGGTCTTGATTGCTTCGGTCATCGCATCGACATCATGATGGACAATCGACGGGCGCGACGGCACGTGAAAGGGATTCCGGCATGATCAGCGCGACGCTGCGCAAGGTGTTCGGTTCCTCCAACGAGCGGCGCATCAAGAGCTATCGGCCGCGCGTCGAGGCGATCAACGCGCTCGAGCCGGAGCTCGAAGCGCTGTCGGACGAGGCGTTGCGGGCGCGCACCGACGAGTTCAGGCGCCAGCTCGACGACGACGGCAAGACCCTCGACGACCTCCTGGTTCCCGCCTTCGCCACGGTGCGCGAGGCAGCCAAGCGCACGCTCGGCCAGCGGCATTTCGACGTGCAGCTCGTCGGCGGCATGGTGCTGCACGAGGGCCGCATCGCCGAGATGAAGACCGGCGAAGGCAAGACGCTGGTCGCCACCCTCCCGGTCTATCTCAATGCCCTCGCCGGCCGCGGCGTCCACGTCGTCACCGTCAACGACTACCTCGCCAAGCGCGACGCCGACTGGATGGGGCAGATCTACGGCTTCCTCGGCCTTACCGTCGGGGTGATCGTGCACGGCCTCGATGACGACCAGCGCCGCGAGCAATACGCGCGCGACGTGACCTACGGCACCAACAACGAGCTCGGCTTCGACTACCTGCGCGACAACATGAAGTACCGGCTCGAGGACATGGTCCAGCGCGGCCACGTCTACGCCATCGTCGACGAGGTCGACTCGATCCTGATCGACGAGGCGCGCACGCCGCTGATCATCTCCGGCCCGCTCGACGACCGGTCGGATTTCTACAACACGATCGACGCGTTCATCCCCAAGCTCGACAAGACCGATTACGAGGTCGACGAGAAGCAGCGCACGGTGACGCTCACCGAGGCCGGCATGACCCGCCTCGAAGCGATGCTGCGCGAGGCCGACCTGCTCAAGTCCGACTCGCTCTACGACGTGGAGAACGTCTCGGTCGTCCACCACGTCAATCAGGGGCTGCGCGCGCACAAGCTGTTCCAGCGCGACAAGGACTACATCGTAAGCAAGGACGAGGTCGTCATCATCGACGAGTTCACCGGCCGCATGATGCCGGGACGGCGCTACTCGGAAGGCCTGCACCAGGCGCTCGAAGCCAAGGAGCACCAGCCGATCCAGCCGGAGAACCAGACGCTCGCCTCGATCACGTTCCAGAATTATTTCCGCATGTACAAGAAGCTGGCCGGCATGACCGGCACGGCGGTCACCGAGGCCGACGAGTTCCTCGACATCTACGGCCTCGAAGTGCTGGAAGTGCCCACCAACATGCCGATGATCCGCGAGGACCAGCACGACGAGGTCTATCGCACCGCGGAGGAGAAATACCGCGCGATCCTGCAGGAGATCGACAAGGCCAATGAGCGGCTGCAGCCGGCATTGGTCGGCACGGCCTCGATCGAGAAGTCCGAGGTGCTCGCCGAGTACCTGAAGAAGAACGGCTACAAGCAGATCGACTTCACCGACCCGAAGGCGCTCGACAAGCTTTATTCCGCGGCGCGCGCCGGCCGCCCGAGCAAGCTGTTCGCGGTGCTCAACGCGCGCTTCCACGAGCAGGAAGCCTACATCGTGGCGGAAGCCGGCGTGCCCGGCGCGATCACCATCGCGACCAACATGGCCGGCCGCGGCACCGACATCCAGCTCGGCGGCAATCGCGACATGCGCATCGCGCAGGAGACGGCCGCCGTTGCCGACCCGGCGGAGAAGCAGGCCAAGATCGCCGAGATCCGCGCCGAGATCGAACGCTTCCGCGAGATCGTGCTCAACGCCGCCGAGACGATCGAGATCGAGCCCGCCAAGGGCGACAAGCCGGCGGTCACCGAGACCAAGCTGGGCGGCCTCTACATCATCGGCACCGAACGGCACGAATCGCGGCGCATCGACAACCAGCTGCGCGGCCGATCCGGACGCCAGGGCGATCCCGGGCGATCGAAATTCTTCCTCTCGCTCGAAGACGACCTCATGCGCATCTTCGGGTCGGACAAGCTCGACGGCATGCTGCAGCGGCTCGGCCTCAAGGAGGGCGAGGCGATCATCCATCCGTGGATCAACAAGGCGCTGCAAAAAGCGCAGAGCAAGGTCGAGGCGCGCAACTTCGACGCCCGCAAGAATGTGCTGAAGTTCGACAACGTGATGAACGACCAGCGCAAGGTGGTGTTCGATCAGCGGGTCGAGCTGATGCGCGACGAGGACGTCGCCGAGACGATCACCGACATGCGCCACGGCGTGGTCGACGACCTGGTGGCGAAGCACGTGCCGGAGAACGCCTATCCGGAGCAATGGGACACGCCCGGCCTGAAGGAGGAACTGCAGCGCGTGCTCGGCCTCGACCTGCCGGTCGACGAATGGGCGAAGGAAGAGGGCATCGCCGACGAGGAACTGCTGCACCGGATCGAGCGCCGCGCCGACGAGCACATGGCCGCCAAGGTCGCCCAGTGGGGGCCCGACGTCATGCGCTATGTGGAGAAATCGATCCTGCTGCAGACGCTCGACCATCTCTGGCGCGAGCATCTGCTGATGCTCGAGCACCTGCGCCAGGTGATCGGGCTGCGCGGCTACGGCCAGCGCGATCCGCTCAACGAATACAAGTCGGAGTCCTTCCACCTGTTCGAGACCATGATCCAGCGCCTGCGCGAGGCGGTCACCGCCCAACTGATGCGGGTGGAAATCATGGCGCAGCCGGCGTCCGAGGCGCCGGCGTCCGACGATCAGGCGAGCCTGCCGCCGTTCCCCGGCCCGCCGCTCAACGGCGGCGTCATGGAGGCGCACAAGTTCGATCCGCTCACCGGCGAGGACGAGGTGGCGCTGGCCGAAGCGAGCTTCGGCGCGCCGTTGAGCGCGGCGACCGCGCAACGCAGCGCCGAGCGAAATCCGGCCGATCCGACGAGCTGGGGCAAGGTCGGCCGCAACGAGCCGTGCCCGTGCGGCTCAGGCAAGAAATTCAAGCATTGCCACGGGCGCTACGCCTGACGGCGCGGCTGGCGCCTAACTCAGATCATTGTTGGCTTCGTTCTGCCAAACCATGACGCGGCAGCACCGTTGGCTTCGTTCTGCCAAACCGTGACGCAGCGTCATCGTTGGGTTCGTTCTGCCAAAGCGCGGCATCATTGTTGGCTTCGTTCTGCCAAACGTAACTCAGGCAGCATCGTTGGGTTCGTTCTGCCAAACGTAACTCATCGTTGGGTTCGTTCTGCCAACTTGCCGGCATGAGGGCAGAGAAGCCCATCAGCCGGGGGTTGGCTTCGTTCTGCCAAATCATGCGGAATCCGCTTGATCACTTTGGAGGCGAGGCGCGGGCTCCCTCTCCCCGCTTGCGGGGAGAGGGTCGGGGTGAGGGGGCCTAAGAGGAAATGCGAACACTTTGAACGCCCCCTCACCCGACGCGCTTCGCGCGTCGACCCCGGATCAAGTCCGGGGCAGGCTCTCTCCCGCACGCGGGGAGAGGTAATCAGCGCCGACTTGATCAGCCGGAGCCCGTATTACGCGCCGGCCGCGTCGTTGGGTTCGTTCTGCCAAAGCGCGTGCAGGCGCCGGAGCGCCCGGTTGCGCCGCGACAGCGCGCGGCGCTCGTAGCGGTCGAGGCGCACCAGACCCGGCAGCGCGGAGCGGATGGCCTCGGCTTCGCGCGTCGCCGCGTCCGGCACAGGGCCGGGCGTCGCTGCCGCCGATGTCCGCCGACTAGCGTGCTCCGCGGCCGCGCGGTCGATCAGCCCCGCCCGGGCGGCACGCACGCGCCACAGGTCGAGCTGCGCGGCCGCGAGGATTGCGCCGAGCGCCCGTCGCTCGGGCGACGCCCGTTCTCCGGCCATGGCGGCGGCGAGCCGCTCGATCTCCGGAAGGATGGCGGGATCGCGCAGCAGGTCGGCGGCGAGCCCGTGCGTCAGCGCGTTGCGCGCCGCGCGCTGCTTGCCCTCGCGCGTGCGCGGCCCGGTGCTGCGGCGGGCGTTGTTCCGGTTCGCGGCGATGCGTGCGTCCGACGTCATGGCTCGGCACCTTGCGCCGGCGATCACGCCGCCGACGTTGCGCTCGGCGGGGCCTGCGTTGCGGCCACCGGAAGATCCTCGAACTCGGCGTCGACCACCTCGGCGGCGGCCTTGCGCACGCGCTCGCCCGGGCTTTGTCGGTGATCGTCGATCCGCTCGAGCATCGCCTCGCGCCGCGCCTCCGCGGCGGCGATCAACCGCTCCATCTGCTCGAGCGCGTCGAGCACGTCCGCGGTCTCGACGCGAATCGCACCGGCGCGGCGGAAGAGCGCGGCGACGGCGTCGATCTCCGCAGCGGCCGCGAGGTCGCGCTCCGTCTCGAGTTTGATGTGGCCGAGGAGATTCGCGAGGCCGCTGTCGGCCCGCGACTCCAGCTCTGCCACGACGGCGATGTAGTCGTCGATGGCGCGGCTCTT
>DASPZC010000441.1:0-6291 GCA_035636455.1 Xanthobacteraceae bacterium | reverse complement strand
CACCTCGGCGCATCCGTACTGGGGCTCGCTGCGCGCGGAGGGCGATCCCTACTGGGAACGGCTCAATCGCCTGCATGCGGGCACGGTCACGGTTCCGGCGGTCACGCTCGATTCGCTGGCCGAGAGCCTCAAGCTCTCGAGCCCGTTCCTGCTCAAGCTCGACGTGCAGGGCGCGGAGGCGCAGGTGCTGGGCGGCGCGCGCGAGGTGCTGCGGCACACCCACGTGGTCATCTGCGAGGCGGATCTCGACGATTTCGCCGCGCTGCATCAGGCGCTGGTCGAAGCCGGGTTCGCCCTGTTCGACGTGACCCAGCCGCACTGGCTGTCCGACCGCTCGCTCGGCTGGTTCTATCCGGTCTATTTGAACCGCGCTCTCGACCGGATCAGGCCGCGCGCCTTCTGGGATGCAGCGCAGAACCCTGCGGCGCCGGCGATGCAGACCGAGCGCCGCCGCAACGTCCGCGACCAGCTGGCCCGCATGCTGGCCGAGCAGAAGGCTGCCCGCGTAAAGCGCTAGGCGGCCCGTGCGCGGTAGCCGCCCGGGCTGGTGCCCATGATGCGGCGGAAGCGGCGGTTGAACGTCGACAGGTCGTTGAAGCCGGCGTCGAAGGCGATCGCCGAAATGGGCTCGTCCGAGCGGCGCAGGCGCACCGCGGCGCGATGCAGGCGCGTGCGCAGGACGAACTGGTGCGGCGTCATGCCGACCACCTGCCGGAAGACGCGCAGGAAGTGATAGGGCGCCATCGCCGTCTCGCGCGCGAGATCGGCGAGCGCGAGCGGCTCGTGCGCCTGCGCCTCGATCCGGCGCAGCGCGCCGGTGACGCGCCGCTCGTCGCTCCGGCTCGGCAGGCGCGCGGCGCGGCCGGTGCCGGCGAGCGCCTGCGCGACCGCGCCGGCAAGCTCGAGCGCGATCTCCTCGAAGGCGGCGCCGTCGCCGTCGTCGCGCGCGGCCTCGGCCGCGGCGATCAGCGGCATGAGCCGCGGCTGCGGCGGCAGGCGCGGGACCGCGAACGCGGCGCGCCGCGCGCCCGGCACCGCGGCCACGATCTCCTCGAGATGCGCGGGCGCAAAGTGGAAGGCGAGGCAGCGGTCGCCGGTCGCGTGCTCATGGCCGCATTCGAAGCAGGCGCCCTCGTTGCCGAGCAGCACGGCGCCCGGGGCGAGCACGGCCGCGCCGTTCCCCGAGCGGTACTGGAACGTACCGTGCGTCACCGCGGCGATGCACATCGTCGCGTGCCGCTCCTCGAACGGACGATCGTGCGGGCCGGCGGTGCAGGTAACGTCGGTCACCTGCCAGCCGGGGCCCGCGGCCAGGAGATTCGAGAGGGCTGTCATGGATGAAAGATAGCAATTTTTCCCAAGCGGCGCAGGGGGCCGGCGGGCTACAGGAAGGCATGTTGCCACACCCGAGAGGCCCGCGCTCGCGCGCCGTGCCGAGACCCGACCGAGGAGGCCGAGATGCCGAATGACGTTTGCCGCCGCGAATTCATCGGCAAAGCCGGCGTCATCGGGACAGCGACTGTGCTGTCGGGGTGGCCGGCCTTTGCACAACCTCGATCACCGGGAGTAACGACAATGACGACTTCTGCGTCCTCGTCCTTCATCGCCGCGCTCAACACCGACCGCCCGGCGGCCGACCGCGCCGACCGGATGGGCCTCTACGGCTGGCTGATCGGGCGCTGGGAGATGGACGCCGTCGTTCATCGCGACGGCGGCGCGAAACACACCGACCGCGGCGAGATCCACTTTGGCTGGGTGCTGGAGGGCCGCGCCATCCAGGACGTCTGGATCCTGCCCGGCATTTTCTACGGCACGACGCTGCGGGTCTACGATCCCGGCCTCGACGCTTGGCACATCCTGTGGAGCGATCCGCTGAGGCAGGTCTACACGCGGCAGATCGGTCGCGCCCGCGGCAGCGACATCGTGCAGGAGGGCAAGGACGACGCGGGCACCCCGGTGCGCTGGAGCTTTGTCGACATCACGCCCGACTCGTTCCGCTGGCTGGGCGAGCGCTCGCCCGACGGCGGCGCCACCTGGCAGCTTCAGGCCGAGTTCCTCGCCCGCCGCGTCGCGGCGGCGACGCCTGCACAATGAGCACGCACAGGAGAGCACGATGATCGATCACGTTTCCATCGGGGTTCGCGATATCTTGCGCAGCAAGCGCTTCTACGACGCGGCGCTGGCGCCGCTCGGCTACAAATGCCTGAGCGAAGGCGCAGCCTCGCTCGGCTACGGCCGCGACGCCGTCGCGTTGTGGATCGGCGCGGCCGAGCGCCCGGTGCCGCCCGACGACAAGTCCAACCTGCACTTCTGCTTTGCCGCGCCGACGCGGCCGGGCGTCGATGCCTTCCATGCCGCGGCGCTGCGCGCGGGAGGCCGCGACAACGGCGCGCCCGGCCTGCGCGCCGATTACGGCGCCGACTACTACGCCGCCTTCGTGGTCGATCCCGACGGCTACCGGATCGAGGCCTATTGCGGCCGATAGCCGAGAGGCGCGGGGCAACAATCGGGCCGTGTCGAGCGGGTTCACCGCATCAATGTTGCGCGTTCGACGGAAGGCTTTGCCGGAAATTGCCGGCCGGCGCGCGATTGGCTTCGCAGGAACTTTGCGCCGGCGGCGCCGTTGGAATCGAGCGAGGAGGGGCTCCGAAGGAGCCTCCGATGAAGAGATTCTTTTGGAACGCAGTTGCGACCATCGCTCTCCTGGTGATCGTGCTGGGCATCATTTTCTCAACGTCGTCGAATCTCATCCGCAAGGACGCCGCGCTGACGAAGCCCTCCGCGCCGCCCGACCGCAGCGCAAGCGATGCGCTTGGCGACCGCCGCGCGGCATAGGCGGCGCCCTTTCGACCAAACAGCCGGCCTGTTCTCAATCCCCCCCTGAAAGGGGAGGGTGGCGCCGCGAAGCGGCGCCGGGTGGGGTGGACCGCGCGCCGGCCTCCGAGGTTTGCGCCTTTGGCCCCCACCCTTGCCCCCGGGTCTGCAGCGCACCGCTTCGCGCTGCGCTGCGCCCGGGGCAGGCTCTCCCCCGCAAGCGGGGGAGGGATTCGCCGAGGTTGAGAATAAATCCTCAGCCTCAGTTCGGGACCGCCCCCTTCGGATTGGGCGGGAACGCCGCATTGGTGGCGGTGCCGCGCAGCAGCCCGTAGGCGAGGTTGAGCGCCTTGTCGTCCTTGGGATCGGGGGGAACGTAGGACTGCGAGCCGGGCTGTTCCTGCCCCGTGGCCTTGAGGTGGCCGCGCAGGGCCGCCTCGCCTTTGGAGTCGGAGCGCGCCTTGAGTTCCTCCGGCACGTCCTGAAGCACCTCGATGTCGGGCGAGATGCCCTGGGCCTGGATCGAGCGGCCGGCCGGCGTGAAGTAGCGCGCCGTGGTCAGCCGCAGCGCGCCGCCCGATCCCACCGGGATGATCGTCTGCACCGAGCCTTTGCCGAACGAGCGGGTGCCCATGACGGCTGCGCGCCGGTGGTCCTGCAGGGCGCCGGCGACGATTTCGGAGGCGGAGGCCGAGCCGCCGTTGATCAGCACGATGATCGGCTTGCCCTTGGTGAGGTCGCCCGAGCGGGCGCCGAAGCGCTGGGTCTCGGTCGCGTTGCGCCCGCGGGTCGAGACGATCTCGCCCTTGTCGAGAAACACGTCCGACACGCCGATCGCCTGGTCGAGCAGGCCGCCCGGGTTGTTGCGCAGGTCGAGCACGTAACCCTTGAATTTGTCCGCCGGGATCTGGTTGGCGAGATCGTTGATCGCCTTCTTGAGCGCCTCGGTGCTCTGCTCGTTGAATTGCGTGATGCGGATATAGCCGACGTCGCCCTCGGGGCGCGAGCGCACCGAATGCACGATGATGATGTCGCGGGTGATCGTCACCTCGATCGTCTTGTCCTGGCCCTTGCGCGCGATCTTCAGGCGGATCTTCGTGTTCACCGGCCCGCGCATCTTGTCGACGGCCTGGTTGAGCGTGAGGCCCTGGACCGGCTCGTCGTCGAGATGGGTGATCATGTCGCCGGCCATGACCCCGGCCTTGGCGGCGGGCGTGTCGTCGATCGGCGCCACGACCTTGACGAGCCCCTCCTCCATGGTGACCTCGATGCCGAGCCCGCCGAACTGGCCCTTGGTCTGCGCCTGCATGTCGCGCACGCTGCGCGGGTCCATGTAGGCGGAATGCGGGTCGAGCCCGTTGAGCATGCCGTTGATCGCGGATTCGATCAGCTTGGCATCGTCCGGCTTGTCCGCGTAGTTGGCCCGGACCAATTCGAATATGTCGCCGAACAGGTTCAGCTGGCGATAGGTGTCGGCACTGGCCGGCGCGGGCTGCGCGCGCGCGCCGATCTGCGCCCGGTGCGGCTGGGTCGAAAGGAGCGTAAGCGCGGCCCCGGCGGCGGCGCTGAGAAGAACAAGGAAGGTCTTGCGCATGATGTGCGGCCTTGTCATTGGAACGATTGAGCAATCCGGAACGCCCGGAGCGAATCGGACGGCGTCCCAAGCCGGTTAGGGAACAATCGGTCGGCGGGGAAGTTCCACGCGCCCCGATGGCGAATAGCGAGTAGCGAATAGGGCGGGCGGCGCGCGGGCTCTTCAGCATGCGCAGCCCTTCCCAGCGATGCCCAGGCTGCCATTCGCCACTCGCTATTCGCTATTCGCCCGCTTTGCGCAAGCCCATCTCCCAGAAATCGGCCTCGAGCCGGGTCGCCTCCTTGAAGATGGCGACCAGCTCGGCCTCCCGCGCCGGCGTGACGTAAAGGTCGGCGAGGCGGTCGAGCTGTGCCCGCGCTTTCGCCGCCACCTCCTGGTAGGGCGCGCCGGCATACTCGTCGATCCACACGCGGTAGCGGTTCGTTGCGGCGCGCGCATTGTCCCGCGCGGCGAGCCGCGCCGCGATTTCCGCGTAGCCGATCACGCAGGGCGCGAGCGCCACCTGCAGGGTGAGCAGATCCCCGCGCATTCCCGCGTCGAGCACGTAGCGCGTATAGGCGAGCATCTCGGCGGCCGGCGCGGCTTGTTCGAGGTCGCGGGCCGACAGGCCCCAGCCGGCGCACAGCTTGACGTGCAGGTTCATCTCGACGTCGAGGATGGCGGAAACGCCGGCCGCCGCCGCGCGCATGTCCGCGAGCCGCGGCGATTTGTAGACGGCGAGCGCGTAGGCGCGGGCAAACTCGATCAGGAACAGGTAGTCCTGGACGAGGTAGTGACGAAACGCCGCCTCCGGCAGGGTGCCGTCGGCCATGGCGGTGGTGAAAGGGTGCTCGGTATAGGCGCGCCATTCGGCGGAGCCTTGCGTTTTCAGGCGCTCGAAGAAACTCATGGTTCGTTGCCGCCTTCCCCCCTGAACCAGTGTCGTTGACGTCATATATGAGTGCGGCTCGAGGTCTTTCAGCCATGCCAAATCCGAACCCGCAGGTCGATCCCAACAACCCGCAGCCGACCCCGGCGAACCCCAATCCCGGCCCGGCGCGCACGCCCACGCCCACCGAGGTGCCGCCGCCGGCGGTGCCGCCGGGAGTGTCCCCGCCGCCGCCCGACCAGGTCCCGGCGAGCCCCGAGCCGCTCGGGGTGCCGCCGACGGCGCCGCCGGAGGTTCCGGGCACGCGCGCAGCGACGGGCGCGCCGGCCATGTCCCGCTTGCCCGCGCATTATTGCCTGTTCGACACCGCCATCGGGACGTGCGGCATCGCCTGGAACGAGCGCGGCCTCACGAGGGTGCAGCTGCCGGAGGCGGATCGGACGAGGACCGAACGGCGCCTGCGCGCCGTCGCGGCGGGCCCGGCGGCAGAGCCGCCGCCGGCGATCAAGCAAGCGATAACGGACATCCGGCGTTATCTTGCCGGCGAGCGGGTCGATTTCTCCTCGGTGGCGATCGACCTGATGAACGCGGATGCGTTTGCGCGCGACGTCTATGCCGCGGCGCGTTTGGTCGGCTGGGGGCGCACGACGAGCTACGGCGAACTGGCGCGCGAGATCGGTGCGCCCGCGGCCGCGCGCGACGTCGGCCAGGCGCTGTCGCGCAATCCCGTCCCCATCGTCGTTCCCTGTCACCGCATTCTCGCCAAAGGCCGTGCCGTCGGCGGCTTCTCCGCCCATGGCGGAACGCGCACCAAGCTGCGTTTGCTCGCGCTCGAGGGCGTGCGCATCGGCGATGACGCGCCGCGCCTGCCGGGGTTGTGATCGACTCCCTCTCCCCGCTTGCGGGGAGAGGTCGACGCGCGAAGCGCGTCGGGTGAGGGGGCCTCTGAGGAAAGCGCGCACCCACAGAGGCCCCCTCACCCCGACCCTCTCCCCGCAAGCGGGGAGAGGGAGTC
>DASPZC010000440.1:0-9424 GCA_035636455.1 Xanthobacteraceae bacterium | reverse complement strand
AATGGCGCGCCACCATCGGGCTTCGGCTCGGATATGATAGCGCCGCGGTCGGAGGGGAGGGACCACAACATGACACGCTTTGACGGCAAGGTCGTCCTGATCAGCGGCGGCGCGCGCGGGCAGGGGGCGGCGGAGGCGCGCATGCTCGTCGCCGAGGGCGCCAAGGTCGTGATCGGCGACCTGCGCGAGGACGAGGGCCGGCGGCTCGCCGCCGAGCTCGGCAAGGCCGCCGTGTTCGTGCGCCATGACGTCACCGACGAGGCCGAGTGGGCGCGCGCGGTCGCGGCCGCCGAGGGCCTGGGCGGCCTCAACGGCATGGTCAACAACGCCGGCATCTACATCCCGCGCACCTTGCTGGAGACCGATGCGGCGCTGTTCGAGCAGCACACCCGCATCAACCAGCTCGGCTGTTTCCTCGGCATGAAGGCGGTGGTCGGCGCCATGGAGCGCTCGGGCGGCGGCTCGATCGTCAACATCTCCTCGGTCGCCGGCCTGCGCGGTTCGCCCGGCGCCTTCGCCTACAGCGCGACCAAGTGGGCGCTGCGCGGCATGACCAAGGCCGCTGCGATCGATCTCGCGCCGCGCCGCATCCGGGTGAACTCGGTGCATCCCGGGCCGATCGATACCGAGATGCTCAAGGTGCGCAGCGCGGAGGAGAACCTGCGCCGGGTGCAGCAGGTGCCGATGCAGCGCATGGGCACCGCCGGGGAGGTGGCGCGCCTGGTGCTGTGGCTTCTGTCCGACGAGAGCGTCTATGTCACCGGCGCCGAGATCAGCATCGACGGCGGCGTGTCGCTGTGACGCGGTTGAGAACTAGCGGCCGTCGTAGAGCACGACGATGCGCGTGCCGACGAATCTCGCGCGGCGGCTGAACATCCAGCCGGCCTTGACCTTATTGGCGATGGCAACGAGGCGAAGTCCATCATCCAGCGCCTCGGACACCCAGCGCTGCCGCTTCGGCACGTAGCCGAGGTGGACGTTCCGGTGATAGTACGCCACGGCATGCGGGTCGCGCGGATTGGCGGGCTCGCGAACGAGCAGCAACGGCTCGCCCGGTCCGGTGTGCTCGTAGGCGTAGCGCCGCCGATCGATTCCGGCGGGCGACTTGCGCCTGAGCTGCGCAATCCGGCTCGGGTAGGACCGCACGCTGCTTTCCGCAAGCAAGGCCAGGGCGTCGGCCCTGCGCTGGCGTTGGCGGATTTGCTCGAGCGTGCCGCGCGGGCGCGTCAGCAGCGCGTGGACGATCGGCAGCGCGACCAGCGGCCAGGCGACCACGGAGCAGGCGAAGCCGTAAAAATACCATGGGGCAATGGGGCGGTGACTGAGGCGGGCGATCAGCGCCGGGACTGACCCGACGACGATCAATATCTCGATCGACACGGGTTGCAGCAGCAAGGCGATCGCAGGGTCCTCGTTCACGCGGCGCCCTTGGCCTCCACCGGGCGTACCCCTAATCGCCAAAGGCGGGGAAAAGTTCCAATCACGCGGAATCGGTCTCGACGCGCGATCACTTGCGCACCGGCATGCGCCGCCGCCACAGCGCCCACAGGGGCGCGCCTCGTGCTGTGGCTGCTGTCCGACGAGAGCGTCTATGTCACCGGCGCCGAGATCAGCATCGACGGCGGCATCTCGCTGTAAGGGGTCCTCTCAAATCTCGCTGCTGTCGCATGGAACGGAGTGCGGTTCGTACGTGCATTCGATTCAAGTCGCGCGCAGTTCGAGAGGGAAGCATTATGCGTTGCGTAAACTTGGGAAGCTATCTTCGATGGCATGTATCAGTATGGCTCTGACGGCTCTCTAGTTTCAACACCTGAGCCAGCAGGGCGGCACCGCGGGCGGCGAACTCGTTTGAGCCTCGTGCGAGGAATGCGAGGGGACGCCGCGGCGATTGGCGAGGGCTCGACGGCACCTGCCCGGGTCGGAAGGGAGAAAACACATGATTCCGAAAGCGCCATTTCTCACCATCGCTATCGCCTCGGCGACGGCTGTGGTTGCAAGTGCCGCGCTGCCTGTATCGGCGGCGGCTCAATGGACGGAGGTCGGCACGCCGAACCGACCCGCCTGGGTATCGGTCGCGGCCGAGCGCCGATTGCGACTGCTGCCGGCATTGCCCGCGATCGCAACCACGCTGCAGGGCCAGGCCGCCGGCTATTTCGGTTCGCACGGCCCCGGCATGACCGTGGGGCTCGTTCTCGACGACGGACTCTTCTTCAGCCAAGGATTTGGTTTCCGCGACGAAGCGCGGCAGCGCAAGCCTGACGAAACGACGGTCTATCGCGTGGGCTCGGTCACGAAGGTCGTCACCGCGGCGACGCTTTTGACCCTCGTCGACAAGCACAAAGTGTCGATGGATGACGACGCCGTCAAATACGTCCCCGAACTCAAGAACGTGGGGCTGCCGGGGCAGAGCTCGGGCCCGACATGCGCGGAGAAATGCAATATCAGCGAAGGGACCTGCATGCAGTCGGCGCACTCTGTTTCCGACCGCAAGCAGTGCATCGCCGACAAGAAGGAGTGTACGGCCGCCTGCCCGAAGCCCGTCGTCGTCAACAAGCCGATCAAGCTGCGCCACCTCGTCTCCCATACGTCGGGTTTGCCCAATCAGATGAATCCGCCGGAGGCTGACGAGGCGACCTGGCTCGCCGAACTGCAGAACACCAAGCTGGCCTTCTGGCCCGGGCAGTTTTCGGCCTATTCGGGTGTGGGGGTCGAATTGGAATCACTGATCATCAAGCGCGTGAGTGGAACAGCGTTCGACAAGTACATGAAAGAGAATCTGTTCAAGCCGCTGGGCATGTCGCACAGCCATCTGACGCACGAGGATGTGGCCGCCGACCTGCTCGCGCAAAAGTACAAATTCAGCTGGCCGGCGGGCCAGGCCGCCCCGACGTTTACGATCGACAAGGGCTGGGACAACCCGCAGATGCTGATCCCCGCCGGGAACCTGTTCACGAGCGTCGCGGATTTCTCCCATTTCATCATGATGGAGATGACCGGTTACCCCAGGGAGAAGGTCCTCAAGAAATCGACCGTGCAAGCGTCGCAGCAAAGCGCGGTTCCGTCGTCCGGACTGACGCCGACGTGCCAAGCCTTCACGGACAATCAGGGCGTCTCCTACTCGATGTGCGACGACGCCGCGGGGTTCGGATTCGGATGGTGGCTGGATCCGCCTTTCATCGAGCATAACGGCTCGATCGGCAACGAGTGGGGCTCACAGACGCGTATCAACGTCGGAAAGCTGATGGGCGCGACCGGCTTTATCTCGACCGAGCCTTATCCCAGCGCGCCGGCGGGCGCGACCCAGCCGAGCAGCATTACGAGCGTCGTCAACGGGCTGCTCGACGCGGGTATTGTCGCGGACAGCGCCACGACGTGGTCGAAAAAGGCGCTGTCGTTGGGCGTCGCGCGCGTCCTCTTCCTGTCGGGGAAGGCGCCGGACCAAAACGACTTGAACGCCTTCACGGCGAAATTCATTGCGGATCACGCGCTGACCAAGGCGAACGTCGTGTCCTTCCTCCAGGGTTGGCAGAAGCAGGTCGGCCGCTGCGGGACGTTCCGGGTGCGGGAGGTCGAGAGCGCGGGCACGGTCGTCGCGCGATTCAGCTGCGAGAAGGGTGAGTGGGGAGTGGTGCTCGACGTCGAGCAGGTATCGCCGCATCGGATTGCGTGGTCGGATGAAGTCGCCGCGACCGTCCCGCCGCCGAATCTCGGGTGCACGACGGCGTGCAGCGTCCAGGAGGGGAGCTGCATGCAGCAGGCGCATTCCTCTTCCGAGCGGCAGCAGTGCATTGCAGACAAAAAGGAATGTACCGCTGCCTGCAAGTAGGCGCTGGTTAGAAACGAGGGGTTGGCGCTGCCGCTCAGGGCCGCACCGGCATGCGCCGTCGCCACACCGCCCACAGGCACAGATTCCATCCCATGCTGGCGAGGAGCCAGAGCACGAGCGCGGCGGCCTTGCCGAGGGGCACTGCCGCAACGTGCAGGACGACCAGGGACGTGCCGAAGCCCACCAAGCCGGTCAGGCCGTTGGCGATCACCGCGGCCGAGACCGCGCCGCCGACCCGCGGGTGCAGGATCAGCGCCATGCTGGTCATCACCACCGGCGCGGTGGCGAGAATGCCGGTCGCAATCGGGCCGACCCGGGCGCTCAGGCCCACCACCGCCGAGACGACGGCGCACACGAGCAGCGCGCGCAGCGGCGCGTCGTACCAGCGACGCCGATAGATCGGCATGGTGGCGTGGCGGAAGCGCGCGACCAGCGGCAGGCATACGGCATAGACGCCCGCGTTGAGCAGGAGGACGCTCGCCAAGGTCCATTCGATCGGCCGCAGGATCGCCGCGAGCACGACCCACGCCGCGAGCGCGCTCAGCAGGCTCACCGCCAATCCGCGCCGCTGCGCCAGCGCCGCGTAGACGAGCCCGAACACCGCGTTCGCCGCGTTGACGGCAAGGCTGCCGAGCGCGCTTGCGGCGATGAACTCCGGCGGGTGATCGAGCGCGAGGAAGAAATACGCCGGCCCGGCTCCGATCGGCAGGGTGACGATGAGCGCGCCCAGCAACGGCCCGGCGCGCTCGGTCGCCATCGCGGCGCCGGCGACGATGCCGGCGGTGAGGACGATCTTGGCGACGAACGCGCTGACGAACAGGAGGTCGGCGGACATGCGCCTTTCCGTCCGCCCCCTCCGGAGCTACCCGCGCGCGAAGCGAACGTCGACGGGCGGTCCGCTGCGGATCGTCTGATAGACCACGCAGTAGCGCTCGGTGAGCTTTTGCAGCTGGTCGAGCTTGTCCTGCGGCGCATCGGTGTCGAGGGCAAAGCTCAGGCGGATCGCCGCAAAGCCGACCGGCGCGTCCTTGGCGACGCCGAGCGTGCCGCGGAAGTCGAGATCGCCCTCCGCCGACACGGTGCCGGCGCGCAGCGGAATGTCGAGCGCGGTCGCAACCGCCTTCAAGGTCACGCCTGCGCAGGCGACCAGCGCCTCGAGCAGCATGTCGCCGGAGCACAGCTCGAGCCCCGAGCCGCCGGTCGCCGGATGCAGGCCGGCGACCGCGAGCGCGCGCCCGGTCTCGACCTTGCAGGCGATGTTGGTGTCGTCGAGCGTGCCCTTCGCCTTGAGCGTGATGACCGCCGCCTTCGGGTCGCTCTTGTAGCGGTCCTTGATCGGGGCCTGCATGGCCCGCAGCGCTTGCGCATCCATGTCGATCTCCTCAACAAAAAAATCACCACCACAGTGCCGCGCCCGCGGTCGCCTTGGTCTCGCCGTCGTCGGTGATGAGCGCGCGATCGAGCAAGCGGTCGAGTGCCGCCATCACCCGGCGCTTGGCGAAATCGTAGGCCGCCGACTGCCGGTCGCGCGGGCGCGGCAGATCGGTTTCGATCTCGGCGAACACGCGGCCCGGGCGCGGCGACATCACCACCACGCGGTCGGCGAGCACGATCGCCTCGTCGACGTCGTGGGTGACCACGACCAGCGTGGGCTTCGCGTCCGCCCACAGGTCGAGCAAATGGTCCTGCAGGTCGATGCGCGTGAACGCGTCGAGCGCGGAGAACGGCTCGTCGAGCAGCATCACCTCCGGCCCGTTGATCAGCGCGCGGGCGATGGCGACGCGCTGGGCCTGGCCGCCCGACAGCTCGCGCGGCCACATCCGGGCCTTCTCGGTGAGCCCGACGCGCTCGAGCGCGGCGGCGACCCGCCGCCGGCGCTCCGCCGCCGGCAGGTGCGCGAGGCCGAAGCCCACGTTGTCGGCGACGGTGAGCCACGGCAGCAGGCGGGGCTCCTGGAACACGATGCCGATCTTCTCGTGCGGCGCCGTGATGGCGACGCCGTCGAGCTTGACCATGCCCTGGCTCGGCGGGTCGAGACCGCCCACGAGACGCAGCAAAGTCGACTTGCCGCAGCCCGAGCCGCCGATGACGACGACGATCCGGCCGAGGTCGACGCCGAGCGACACGTCGTGCACCGCCCGCACCCCGTTCGGATAGGTCTTTCCCACGTGGTCGAGGACGAGCATGGGCTATCTGCGGGCGCCAAAGGCGTCTTCCCAGCGCAGGAACGGCGCCGCGCCCGCGGCGAGGATCGTGTCGGTGAGCTTGCCGAGCACCGCGAACGTGATGATCGCGGCGACGATCTCGGCCGGCTTGCCGAGCTGCTGGCCGTCGATCAGCAGATAGCCCAGTCCTTCCGAGGCGCCCATGAACTCGGCGGCGATGACGAACATCCAGCCGAGCCCGAGGCCGGCGCGCAGCGACACCACATAGGCCGGCAGCACGGCGGGCAGCAGAATCCGCCGCACCATGTCGGCGCCCGACAAGCGAAACACCCGGCCGACTTCGACGATCTTGCGATCGACCGACAGGATGGCACCCAATACGCCCAGATAGACCGGGAAGAACACGCCGGCGGCGATCAGCGCCACCTTCGAGGTCTCGAAAATCCCCAGCCACAGGATGAACAGCGGGATCCAGGCGATCGACGGGACGGCCCGCAACCCCTGCAGGGTCGGATCGATGATCCGGCGCACGATCCCCCAATAGCCGGCGATCGCGCCGAGCAGCGTTCCGGCGACGGTGCCGACGCCGAAGCCGACCGCAACGCGCGACAGCGTGGCCAGCACGTGCCGTTGCAGCTCGCCGGTTTCGGCGAGGTCGGCCAGCATGCGGTAGATGACCGAGGGCGGCGGCACGAGCCGCCCGTCCGATAATCCGGCGCGCACCGCAAGCTCCCACAACACCGCAAGGCCGATCGGCAGCGCGAGGCCGAGCGCCGGCCGCGCCAGCCGCGCGAGCCGGTCGTGCTGCGCCCGTTCCGTCGAGACGGTGGGTTCTGCCGAGGCGGTCATGCCGACAACAGACATGGCGTGCGACCCGAATGCAACAAGAGGGCGTTCACCTCGCCCCGCTTGCGGGGAGAGGTCGACGCGCGAAGCGCGTCGGGTGAGGGGGCCTCTCAGGAAAGCGTGCACTCGCAGAGGCCCCCTCGCCCCGACCCTCTCCCCGCAAGCGGGGAGAGGGAGTTCACTGCCCCGGGATCGGCACGCGGTCGTCGATCAAATCGTTGACCGCGCCTTTCACGTCGACGCTCGCCGGGATGACGCCGGCCTGCTGCAGCGCGACGCCGGCGGCGAGGATCGACTCGCGCTGCGGCGCGCCGATCCGGTTGTGGGTCAGCTCGGTGCGCTCGTTGAGCTGCTTGTCGACCACCGCGTCGGGCAGCTTGGTCACCGCGATGAACACGCGCTTCACCTCGGCCGGATTGGCGAGCGAATACTTGCGCGCCTCCTCGTAGATCGCGAGCACGCGTTGCACGAGGTCCGGATGGTCCTTCAGGAATTCCTGGCGCACGTTGAGGATGCCCCAGGTGTTGGCCTCGCGATTGCGGTAGAACAGCCGCGCCCCGTCCTCGACCTCGGCCTGCGCCATCATCGGATCGAGGCCCGCCCAGGCATCGACGTCGCCGCGGATCAGCGCGGTCTTGCCGTCGGGATGCTGCAGCAGGATCGGCGTGATGTCCCGCTCGGAGAGTCCCGCTCCCTGCAGGGTGCGTACCAGGAAAATATGCGGGTCGGTGCCGCGCGTGACGGCGACGCGCTTGCCCTTGAGGTCGGCGGGCTTGGCGATCGGCGTGTCCTTGCGGGTGACGAGCGCGGTCCACTCGGGCCGCGAATAGACGTAGATCGACTTGATCGGGTTGCCGTTGATCTTGCCGACGAGGGCGGCTGCGCCCGCGGTCGAGCCGAGGTCGATCGAGCCGGCGCTCAGGAATTCGAGCGCCTTGTTCGAGCCGAGCGTCTGCACCCAGCGGATCGAGATGTTGTCCTTGGCGAACTCCTTCTCGAGCAGGCCCTTGTCCTTGAGCACCATGGAGACGGGATTGTAGGTCGCCCAGTCGAGCACGATTTCCTTGGGTTTGTCGGCGGCCTCTACGGCCGCCGGCAACAGTCCGGCGGCAAGGGCCGCGGCGAGTACGCAACGTCGGGAGAACAGGGACATGAGAATCTCCACACGGAAAACGGCGGCGCGTTCCCTGGCGCGCAAGCCGTCGATTGATGGAGGCGGGACAATTGGCCCGCCGTCAGCTGGCGGCGGGGCGGGCCCCGCGCTTTAGCTGCATTTGTTAAGCGCCCGCAAGCTGCTCGCTCAAATCGGCGCTGGCGTTGATTTAGGAAGCCCCGCATTCGCCGTCAATGAGAAAGTAATGATCGCCCGAATGCGCTATGTTGGGAGAGCGTTCCCCGGCGCGGCGCAACGGCAGGCTAAACGTTTTTTGCCCGCACCGGCGCGGCCGTGACAGCGGCGGCCGTCTCGGCTAGAGCACGTCCCGTTCCTTTCGGAATCGGGACGTGCTCTAGAGACTATTGCGTGGCGCATGTTCTTATCGGCGAATCGGTATCCACTTCGCCGGAACATGCGCTAATCGGATGCGCCATGGATGATGTCGCCGACCACGCGCTTGGCACCGTCGACCTGTTCGACGCGGCGGCGATCGCGGCCGACCTGGCCGAGCTTGCCGAGGTCCACCACGGCCGCGAGCGCGAGCTGCGCACCGCCGTGGCGCAGCTCCTCAAGGCCGCGCTCGCGGACGGCCGGGCCCTGGCCGAACGGCTCCTGCTCGAAGACCGCCACGGCCGGCGCTGCGCCGAGCGGCTGTGCTCGATGCAGGACGAGCTGGTCCGCATCCTCTACGAGTTCGCCGGCCGGCATCTCTACCCTTCGCTCAACCCCTCCGAAGCCGAACGTATGGCGGTGATCGCCACCGGCGGCTACGGCCGCGGCCTGCTCGCGCCCGGCTCCGACATCGATCTCCTGTTCCTGCTGCCCTACAAACAGACCGCCTGGGGCGAGTCGATCGCGGAAGCGATCCTCTATTGCCTGTGGGACATGGGCCTCAAGGTCGGCCACGCCACCCGCTCGGTCGACGAGTGCATCCGCCAGGCCAAGTCCGACATGACGGTGCGCACGGCGATGCTCGAGGCGCGCTACCTGCTCGGCGACCGCGGGCTCTACGACGAGCTCACCGCGCGCTTCGGCAAGGACATCGTGCAAAGCAGCGCGCCCGAGTTCGTCGCCGCCAAGCTCGCCGAACGCGAGGAGCGCCACCGCCGGGCCGGCCAGTCGCGCTACCTGGTCGAGCCCAACGTCAAGGACGGCAAGGGCGGGTTGCGCGATCTCCACACGCTGTTCTGGATCGCCAAGTACGTCTATCGCGTGCGCCGGCCGCAGGAGCTGCTCGAGCGCGGCGTGTTCGACGAGCAGGAATATCGGCTGTTCCGCCGCTGCGGGGATTTTTTGTGGTCGGTTCGCTGCCACATGCATTTCCTCACCGGCCGTGCCGAGGAGCGGCTCTCCTTCGACATCCAGCGCGAGATCGCGGTGCGGCTCGGCTACACCGAGCACCCGGGTCTCAAGGATGTCGAACGGTTCATG